>JAGLPR010000111.1 GCA_023137255.1 Bacteroidales bacterium
CCCACAGAACTCAGGGTGGGAGGAAAGGGTCTCTCGGAGTATAAAAAAAGCATCAATATGCTGCTGCCCTGGGAAGGGGGATGGTGGCGCCTGGGAGATATTGTGGAGTATGAGCTGTCTTCCACCATGTCGATCCTCAAGACTGCATCGCTCTACAGGGAGGATATCCTCGAATTCAGGAACAGAATGTGCAGGGAGCAGGTGGAGCTGGGGAAAACCGAGGCACCCTATTATTACATTATGCCTCAGGCGCAGCACGATCTGGGAGAACTGGTCAACCTGGTGAACCTGATGAAGGAGCACGGAGTGGAGGTCTATACGCTGGACGAACAGGTGATCCTTGACGGAAAGGTATACCTTTCCGGCGATGTGGTGATCCCCATGGCACAACCCTTCAGACCCTTTATCAAAGAGGTGATGGAGACACAGGAGTTCCCCGAAAGGCACTACACCCCGGGTGGAGAGCTGATCAAACCCTACGATATCACCAGTTGGTCACTTCCTCTTCACAGGTATGTCACTTCCCATGAAATCGATGTGCGAAGCAAGGATCTGGAAGGTAAGCTCAGCCTGGTCGAAGGAACCTACGATCTGAAAGAAGAGGGAACACCTCAGGCCACCGCTGTGGTGCTTCCGGTCAAATCCAATGAGTCGTTCCGGGCAGTATTTAAAGCACTGGAGAAGGGCTTGAATGTGCAGCGACTTAAGGCCGATGCCGAGCTGGGTAGCAAGACTTATGGAGCGGGAAGTTTTATATTGTACCAGGGTTCAAAGAAAAAGGAGTGGGAGGCCGTGATTGAGGATCTCCCGTTTGAACCGGCAGAACTGCTCGACAAACGGGCCTTTCCGACCACTCAGGTTGAGGTTCCGAGGATTGCACTGGTGGAGACTTTCTTTCATGACATGGATGCGGGGTGGACCCGGTTCCTGTTTGACTCCTATCACATTCCCTATACCGTACTGCATCCGGGTGATTTTAAGGAGAGTGATCTTACCGGCGATTTTGATGTGGTGATCTTCCCCGACACCGACAAGGAGGTACTGATGACGGGCAAGCGGAAGTCGGGTGGTACCTACTACATGGGAAGCTACCATCCCGATTATGTGAAAGGGATTGAAAAGGAGGGCCTTGAGAAGCTGATGACATTCAGTGACCAGGGCGGAATCATCATCTCATGGGGCAGGTCGGCCCGCCTGTTTGAAGGCATGATGAAGATCAAAAAGAAAGACGTCGAAGAGGAGTTCAGTCTACCGTTCAGAGATATCTCTGCTGATCTTTCCAAAACGGGCCTCTATATACCCGGCAGCCTGGTGCAGGTGAACCTGGAGGAAGATCATCCCCTTACCCTGGGAATGCCTGAAAGCATCGGTGTATTCTCAAGGGGACGCCCGGTATTTCGCACCTCGGTCCCTATGTTTGACATGGACCGGAGGGTGATCGGGACCTATCCCGAAAAAGAGATACTGTTGTCGGGATATGCAGCTGAAGAGGAGAAGATGGGCAACAAGGCCGCCATGATCTGGATGAAGAAAGGGAAGGGACAGTTTGTGCTGTTTGGGTTCGGACCCCAGTTCAGGGCCTCCACACAGACATCCTATAAACTGCTGTTTAATTCGATCCTTTTGGAGAAGATCGATTGATTTGCTGGATCTCTTCCCGGCGTGAGCTCACATCCCAGGAGCAGTCCTGCTCATGGCTGGAATCCTCATTTTCGGCCTGCAACAGCTCCTCCAGTTCACTGGCAAACTTTTTTGCTTCAGAGAGGTACTTTTTCTCATCCTCCCCGTGATGGCGGTAAAGTTCATGTATTACTTTCCGGTTGTGTTGCCGGAAGGTACCTGCCAGACGGTGGGCCCTGTAACTGTTGTAGCCCAGATGGGTAAGTACCTCGGTTCCCAGGCGCAATGATGATTCAAAGGTGTCGCGCTTTATCCCGTCCACTTTGCGGTCGAGCAGCTCATAGGTGTGATCCAGGTCGGTGGAGCGGACCAGGATCTTGAGATGTGGATAGTTCCGTTTGGCCAGGTCGACAATCTTTAATGACTGATGTTTGTCGTCCACTGCCACCACAAGCACCTTTGCTTCACCGGCACCAGCCGACGCGAGCAGATCGGCACGGGTGGCATCGCCGTAGTATACCTTGAATCCGAATTTTCTCAACACCTCAATGTTGTCTGGATTGTCGTCCAGGATGGTGGCTTTGATCCCGTTGGCAATAAGGAACCTGCCCATACCCACACCAAATCTCCCGAAACCTGCAATAATCACCGGGTGTCCGTTCTGGTCAATGACATCATGCTCCCTGATGTTTTCTGAACGGAAAGCCAGCGGGAGGATCAGCTTGTCGTTGAGCAGCAGCAGCAGGGGGGTCACCGCCATGGAGAGTGCAACCACCAGCAACAGGATGGATGAGACGCCCGCGTCGATCACACCATTGTTTAGACTGAAAGCCACCAGGACAAAAGCAAACTCACCCCCTTGAGCCAGTGCAAATGCGAAGAGGGTATTCTGGCCGCCCCGGAGGCCAAAGAACCGACCCAGAATAAACAGGACCATGAACTTCACGGCAATGAGGCTAAACAGAAGGATCACAATCAGTCCGGGTGATGAGATCAACAGTCCAAAGTTGATGCTGGCACCCACCGAAATAAAGAAGAGACCCAGAAGCAAGCCTTTAAAGGGTTCTACATCAGCCTCCAGTTCATGCCGGTATTCGTTATTGGCAAGTACGATTCCTGAGAGAAATGCTCCCAGGGCAGGAGAGAGCCCCACCAGGTCCATCAGCATGGCCGTGGCAATGACCAGCAACAGGGCGGTGGCTGTAAATATCTCCCGGAGTCCGGTACGGGCAATGATTCTGAAAACATATTTCACCAGGTAGAGTCCCACCACTACGATGCCGCTAATGACTACCAGCATCATGGCCACCTGGACCCACCCGGTGATTTCCAATTCCCCGATATAGCGTATGTCCTCATGGCTTGCTGTTCCGGCAGAGAAAGCGCTGCTTGCCAGCAGAGGGATCAGTGCCAGAATGGGAACCACCGAGATGTCCTGGAACAACAATACCGAGAAAGAGGCCTGTCCGGAAGCCTGTTTCATCAATCCTTTCTCATTCAGGGTCTGAAGTACAATGGCGGTGGAGGAGAGACCCAGTGTCAGGCCGATGGCCACTCCGGCTCCCACGGTTTGTCCAAGCACCACAGCGATGGTTCCGATCAACACTGCTGAGATCACCAGTTGCAGTCCACCCAGACCAAAGATGGATTTTCTCATCTCCCATAGCAGATTGGGTTTCAGTTCCAGTCCGATCAGGAAGAGCATCATCACCACACCGAACTCGGCAAAATTCATCACATCCTCTCCCTCGCTCCCGATGAGTCCCAGCACGAAAGGTCCGATGATCATGCCTGCCAGCAGGTATCCCAATACCGATCCGAATCCCAGCCTTTTGGCCACCGGGACCGAGATGACAGCGGCCAGCAGATAGATGATTGCGTTCTGGAAAAAGTCCTGTTGATGCATGGCTTAAAGGATCAGGTCGTTGATATACTCATGCTTCCGTAGCTCTTCCGTGGAATAAAGCCCGTCCCGGAGTGCCCCGATCACCTTTGCATAACCGGAAGCGGCCTCACCGATTCCATTTTCATCCAGCAGATGGGTTCCATGGGTGACAAAGGGGGAGAGGTAATTCATCCTGCAGAGAGTGGTGGTTTGTTCGAAGGGTGCCAGCAGCTGCCTGACGGAGAACTTCCCGTCTTCATCGGATAGGTAAGCCTCCCTGCGTCCCCCGGTCGAAATGGTCGACATGATCTGTTTTCCCTCCAGGGCACGACCCTTACGTCCGTAGGCAAATCCATGCTCCAGCACCAGGTCGATCCACTCTTTAAGCAGGGAAGGGGAGCTGTACCAGTAGAAAGGATGCTGCCATACAATGGTGTCGCTCTCCAAAAGTACCTCCTGCTCTTTTTTCACATCAATGTAGAAGTCGGGGTAGATATCATACATGAACCGGGTGCTTACACCCTCCATCCCGTCCACAGCCAGGGCCAGTTTTTGATTGACCCGCGATTTATGCATCAGCGGATGAAATACCAGGATGCTTACTCTATTCATCGGACCCTTTCTGTTATTTGTAATAATAACAATGAAGATAGCAAATTGATCGATTACGGAGATTATCGTATATTCTGCAACATTATGAGATACTCATCAACCTGGTTAATAATAGGAATCTTGTTTGCCGCAGGAGCAAACGGTTTCTGTCAGGAAGTCAATTCTCACCCAAAAGCATCAGTTGTTCTGGATCAGGGTGCCGGGGAAGAGGTGATCAGCCGACACATCTATGGACATTTCTCTGAGCACCTTGGACATTGTATCTATGGTGGATACTGGGTGGGGTACGATTCGGAAATTCCAAACACCAACGGCATCCGTAACGATGTGGTGGAAGCACTCAGGAAGATTCACATACCCAACCTGAGATGGCCGGGCGGCTGTTTTGCCGATGAGTATCACTGGATGGATGGCATCGGAACCGAACGGCCCAAAATGGTCAATACCCACTGGGGCGGTGTGACCGAAGACAACAGCTTTGGCACACATGAATTTATGGATCTTTGTGAACAACTGGGGACCGAACCGGTGATCTGTGGAAACGTAGGCAGCGGAACTGTCAAGGAAATGTCACAGTGGGTGGAATACCTCAATTTTGACGGCATCAGTCCCATGGCCGATTTGAGAAGGACCCACGGAAGGGAGGATGCCTGGGGGGTGAAATATTGGGGTGTGGGCAATGAAAATTGGGGATGTGGCGGGAACATGACTGCTGAGTTTTACGCCGATCAATACCGCCGGTACGCCACCTTTTGCAGAAATTACGGAGAGAACAGGCTCTTTAAGATTGCAGGTGGTGCCAATTCGGAGGATTACCACTGGACCGAAATCTTGATGCAAAACATCCCCCACCGGATGATGAATGGATTATCGTTGCACTACTATACCACCAACTGGAGCAACCAGGGTTCCGCAACAGAATTTGGAGAGGAGCGCTATTTTGATGTGCTCCGTCGTTGTCTGCAGGTAGAGAAGGCCATTGACCGGCACATGGAGATTATGGACAAGCACGATCCTGAGAAGCATGTGGCCCTGGTATTCGATGAATGGGGTACCTGGTACGCTGTGGAGCCGGGGACCAATCCCGGATTCCTTTTTCAGCAGAATACCATGCGTGATGCACTGGTGGCCGGACTTACCCTGAACTACCTGAATGCGCGGTGCGACCGGGTGAAGATGGCCAACATAGCCCAGACCATCAATGTGCTGCAGGCACTGATCTTTACAGAGGGAGACAGAATGCTGCTCACCCCCACCTACCATATCTACGACCTGTACAAGGTGCACCACGATGCCACCCTGATCCCGCTCACACTGGAGTCCCCGGAGTACAGTTTTGGCGATGAATCCCTTCCGGCCATCAGTGCCAGTGCCTCGATGGACAGTTCAGGGAGGATCCATATTTCGTTGGTGAATATCGACCCAACTACCCCGATCCAGGTTTCAATGGCACTGCAGGATGTTCAAGGAAGGAAGGTGACAGGAATGGTACTTACCTCCCCTGAGATCAACAGTCACAATACCTTTGAAGATCCCAACAGGGTAGTTCCGGTTGAATTCACCGGAGCAAAAATCAAAAGAGGAGAGCTGGAGGTAACTGTGCCTTCAAAATCGGTGGTGGTACTGGAGATCTGATGATCACCCCGCAGAGCTAAAGTGGAGAATCATCTTTTTCGGCGGGACGGGTGAAGAACCGCTGGGTGGGGTAGGCAAACTCGATATCCTTGTGCATTGCAAACTCCTTCAATATATCCTCCCAGATCAGGTGTTCGGTGGTCCTGCGTTTCCGTGGTTCACATATGAAGCGCATGGTGAGCAACACACCACTATCCTCAAGCGATGTATAGACAATGGGGGTGAGGTACTGGTAGAAGATCATGTACTTTTTGGAAGCTTCAATGATTTTCTTCTCAGCATCCGCAGAGAGTGCTTCGGCATGCTCGCTGATGATTCTCTGCAGGATGTCCCTGGCCATTTGCCACTGGCTCTCGAAAGTCACCAGCACAGATATTTCATTCCAGATATATTTAAATCCGGTGCTGTAGTTGGACTGTGCCTGGGTGAAGATGGTCCCGTTGGGAATGTGAATGATCCGCCCTGTACTCTGGTCGGCATGCACCCAGTTTCCAATCTCAAGCAATGTGAATTGGAAGAGGCGAATGTCGATCACATCCCCGGCATGTTCGCCGATCTGTACCCTGTCGCCCAGGTTAAAGGGCTGGCGGGTGAGAATAAAAATCCAGCCTGCTATGTTAGTAAGGGGGTCTTTCAGTGCTATGGCCAGGCCTGCAGTAAGCAGGCCCAGGAAGGCCCCGAACTGTCCGATGGCCCTGATCCAGACACTGCCGATGAGGATCACCGTCACGATCCCCACTGTGAATGAGACGGAGCGTTTCCAGTTATACCTCGATTTCGGTTCCTCGGTAAACCTCCATACGATTTTCAGGATGGCAAACCGGATGACACCAAGCACCACAAGAATCAAAAAGGAATAGAGAATCTTGGTCTGGTTATCTGGATTGATGCCAAAGGTGTCCTGAAGTGAATTGCTTATCTCATCCATGAATTAGGCACTGGGTGAACCTAGGTAAATTAGTAATTTTAATTCAGAATTAAAAGCACTTTCAGATTCTGGCCAGTGCCATGGTGGCCGCATGTAGGGAGATGGTGATCAGCAGAAAAAGGTTCCTGGCTGCCGCAGGGGAGAGTTTCAGGAACCTGTATTTCAGGGAGCCGGCATGACACGATGCCAGGCAGTCGCCGCACAGGGTACAGGTGAGTCCCGGTTTTCGAGCTGCAATATCGGAAGGCTTCAATGCATCGTATTTGCAGAAACGGGTGCAGGCCATACAGTCGGTACAACTGTTGTTGTCGATATACATCCTGAAGGGGTTCACAAACCGGGTCAGGTTTACCACCGTACCCACCGGACAGAAAGCGGTACAGTGCACCATGCGTCCCTCTCTCCTGCTTACCAGCAAGATGATCCCAAGGCCGGTGAGGCCGAATCCCAGCGCCAACAGAGTGGCAGTAATTACAGGCACCTCCATCCATCTCAGGACCAGGGCGCCGACTATTACCAGGAACATGACGGTAGACTTCAACGCCCATTTATTTCGAATGGGGCCAGGCCTGGTTTTTCGACCGGAAGAGAGTGAATCGATGGCACCAAAGTAGCAGAGGTGGCTGCACCAGGCAGGTCCCGACAGCACCACAGTGGATATAAACAGGATGGACATCATCGAGGCGTGTCCCCTGTAAATGGGTCCTCCCACAATCATCATTGGGATCGGCAGATGGAGTTTTCCCGTCATCAGGAATTTCTCGAACCCCGATAAGCCCAGAGCCAGCTGCGCAAAGAAAACCACAGAGAAGGCAAACCAGGTATACTTTCTCCAGGCCTGTACTTTTGTTGGATCCTGCATCTTATAGGCCACCAGTGCACCATAGGCTGCAATGAACACCATCTGAACCCATCCGCCACCGGAGATAAACCGCTCGAGCAGAAGCATGGGACGCTCCACTTTTAACTGGACCGGCACAAGTATGAAGAGGACCAGCAGGAAAACGGCTGCCGGCAGCTGAAGTTGTTTCATATCACGCATGGAGTGTATCTATTCAAATAGGGTTTTTACCGGGTAGGCCGATTCTCTTTCGGCCGCTTTTTCATCCCATCCTGGGACCACTGTTTTCAGGAATTCATTCTTTGCTGCCTGCATGGCAGCAGCATCCATCCCGATAAAGTCCTGTGCTTTGGCTTTGGTAGCAATGTCGGGGTAGGGTACCTCCGCTGTATGCCCCAGGGCAAACAGCAACCGGCTCAGCTTGATCCTGCCCTCCTGGACGATATGGATTCCTGTGGCAATTACCCTGGAAGTCTCCACTGGCGAATGGAACGATCCGCCATGGCTGGCTGCAGCATAATCCCACCTCCACTGGGCATGCCTGATGTCTTGTAGAATGGCCGCCATCTGTGTCTCTTCCGCTCCCAGGTCCCAGGCCATCTTCGCTTCTACATGACAGCGAACCAGCAGCTCCTCCAGTTTATCGCGGTTTTCGATGATGCGATCCTGCCGCTCATACACATCACTGATCAGTTGTTTAGTCTCTTCACGATGGCACACCTGGCACGAATTGGCCACGTTGTTCAGGGGACTCTGAACATGGTGATCGGTGTATTTCTGTCCCCCTTCACTCATAAACGGCAAGTGGCAGTCGGCACAGGAGACCCCCCTGGCTGCATGTACCCCGGTCATGTAGAGCTCATAACCCGGGTGCTGTGCTTTCAGCATGGGGGCCCTGCTGAGTTTGTGGGTCCAGTCGGCGAATTCCATTTCGTCGTAATAGGCCTCCATCTCTTCGGCCGAAAAGCCGTTATCCCACGGAAAGGTAAGGTAGGGAACCCCCTCTACCACCTTCTCGTTAAAGTAGTACTCCACATGGCACTGGGCGCAGACCAGGGAACGCATCTCCTGGTGGGATGCATCTTCAATGTTTTTTCCCATCCGGTCATACGCTTCGGCCAGTGCGGGCCTGGAGATTCTCAGTTCCATGGTTTCTGCATCATGACAATCGGAACAGCCTATGCTGTTGACCACTTCATGACCTTTGGTTTCCCAGGTACCACGGTAGAACTCAGCTGCCCCCATTTCATTCATCAGCCTGGGGACATCGGGACTTTTGCATGCCCAGCAGGTATTGGGCATGGGGCTTTTCTTTTCACCCACCGGGGCACCTGTCCTCAGGGTGTTTCTAAGGTCCTTTACCGCATACGAGTGCCCCCTTCCCTGTTTGTAGTCCTTCGAGAAACCGTACCCGGCCCACAACACCACAAGCCTGGGATCCACCTTCAGCATATCGATGGGTGCCGACCCGTTGTATTTGCTCCGGAAGAGGGTGTCGGAGGTCTTCCTGTAGCTCTGGTACTCCATGGGGAAGTTCTTTCCCCACACCTCGTTCCTGGGTTCAAGATTGGTATACTGTACCTGGGGGGTAAATGCATAGGCTGCCTCGGAACGTCTCTCCATGATGGAGGAGGCGAGAAGCCCCAGTGCGAAGACCAGGAGTATGGTGACCAGGAACAATAACCAGCCCAGCCAGGGCTTTTGTTTTATGAGAGTACTGATTGGTTTCATGGTTTATTTTTTGCTTGTTGTTTCGGTTAGTTGCCTGAGCCACCCGGGCAATGGACTGCCTTTGACCGGCACCCTGGCATAGGGTACACTCGAGAGGCTGTTTACCCTCCCGTGGGGGGTTTCCCGGTGACACTCCCAGCAATGACGCTCTGTTCTGGAGTGGTGGGTCTGACTGGTATAGTTCATTACCTTTTCATCGGTGATCAGGTCCGAATGGCACCGGATGCAGTTATCCTGCACCACCTGTTTCCCCTCCTCTTTAATGAAGATCACCTGAGGTTCTCTCTTGAGTGTAAACATGGTGGCATGCCGCATTCCGTCCCGGGCCTTGAAATAGTATTTGTTAAACACGTTGTTGTGGGGAACGTGGCAGTCGTTGCAGTTGGTCTTTTCCCTGTGGGCGCTGTGGCTCCATGTGGCATATTGCGGGGCCATGATGTGACAGTTCATGCAGCTGGAGGGATCATCGGAGAGGTAGGAAGTTACCCTGGATATGTAAGCCACATAGAGGAACAATCCGGCCAGAATTCCTGAAATCAGGATCACCGGGATTCGCCACCTTGCCGGAGGGGCAAGCTTTCTGAACGGGGCTTTCATTCCTCCCCCTCTGTTTTAATGACCAGCAGTTCAAGGTTCTGCTTCCCCGGGTTCTTCCAGAACCTCTCTTTCCCCGCTTCCACAGCAATGGATTGCTGTTCACCTAAGGTGTGTATGGTACCTTCCACATCCAGGGTACCCTCCCCACGGAGTACATGAAACACGATCCTCCAGTGGTTGGTGTGGTTCTCAATGGATGTTCCGGGAGCCAGGTGGAGGCGGATAATCTCAAGGTTGTGGAACCTGAACAGCATCCATGCGTCCTGTTCAATGGGCAGTTTCAGCGCACTGCCGGTGTGCGCGCGCTTGTTGTACATGAACCAGTTTTGTTTAAATCCAATCCTCTTGCAGAATCTCCCCTTCCACACCCACGATAACCGACTTGATAGGCACTTTTCTCGTAGCCTGGCCGGCAGCCATCTTCACCATCTGCAGCAATCCGCCGCAGCAGGGGACCTGCATCATCATCACCGTTAAGGTATTAATTTTTGCCTCATCAATCAATGCGGTGATCTTAGAAACATACTCTTCCAGTCCCGAATCGAGTTTTGGACAGGCAATGGTCAGGGTTTTGCCCTTCAGCCATTTGGAATGAAAGTTTCCCAGGGAGAAGGCCACACAGTCGGCTGCCAGCACCAGGTCGGTCTCCTGGAAGTACGATGCGGAGGGATTGATCAGGTGCATCTGCACCGGCCACTGCCGCAATTCTGAAGGTTGTTCGTTCTGCACCCCTCCGGCCATGGTAAAAGCTCCGGCAGCCGGTACAGCACCCGTCACTACCTCTGAACGTGGAGCGAAACTGCGGGCTTCTGATCCTGCGCAGCCACACGCCAGTTGTTCCTCTTCCACCCTGGCATTATGTACCCGGTTCATCACCTCCTGCAGACTGAATTTCAGGCTGGCTTCGTTCTCTTTCAGGTATGCTATTCCCTCTTTAAGAAACTCTGTTTCGTTGTGTTCCTTCAGGTGCTGCAGATGGGCCACCACTGTGTTTTCTCCCTTCTCCACCATGATCTCCATCACCTTTGTTTCATTATAGGGTTCGGCCTCCCTTTTTTCTATTTCAATGGCTCCCTGGGGACAGTGTCCCAGGCAGGCACCCAGCCCGTCGCACATCAGGTCACTGATCAGCCTCGCCTTTCCATCAATCATCTGCAGGGCCCCTTCGTGACAATTGGGAATGCATTCTCCGCAGCCATCACATAACTCTTCATCGATCTTTACAACTTCGCGTATCATAGGTTCAAGATTTTATTTGGTACAAATATGAAGCAAATGGCTGAGAGAATTCGGTAACATATGTTACAGCCACTGTGGTTCCGGATTGGAAATTGTTATATTTGAAACCGCAGATCAAAAGAAAACAGCATGTTGCATCATTTTTTCCGGGAGAGGATGCTTCCCGGATTCACTATTTTTATAGCATTGTCGCTGACACTTTTCACTGCAGTTTCCTGTGAAAAAAGCGAGGGACTGGGCGGTACCGGTTCCATCTCGGGGAGTGTGACGGAGCAGTTCTACAACGACGATTACTCCCTGCTGATCCATGAAAAACCGGCGGTGGATGAAGAGGTTTTTATCGTGTTTGGCGACGACAAATCGTTGGGGAGCAGGGAGCGGACCAACCACAACGGGCAGTTTAGTTTTAACTATCTCTATCCCGGACAGTATGAGGTCTATTTCATCTCCGGAGATTCGGTCTCGGTGCTCAACCTGGAGGTGGAGAAGACCTGGTCGGTGACACTGGACAGGGGGGAGGATCTGGACCTGGGAGAGCTGGTGAAACTGACCCCACTTGACTTTGATGAGGGTACAGCTGCGATCAAAGGGAGGGTGAAGGAGATTGACTATGTGGATGGATCC
>JAGLPR010000112.1 GCA_023137255.1 Bacteroidales bacterium
TATGGCAGCCATACCTATTATGATGAGCGGATCCGCTCACAGTTTGACGGCTCTTTTGAGTTCAGGGGACTGATCCCGGGCGATTACCTGGTATTCCTATACTCCGACGATGTGACTGGAGAATCGGAAAAGGTGGCCCTGAAATTTGAGATAAGTATCACCGGGTTGGAACAGGTGGTGGACCTGGGAGAAATTGTAATTGAAAAATTATAAATTTGTTTTATGTTGATAAAAAAGATTTTACCCCTGTTTGGCATCCTTATGATGGTTGCAGGACCAGCTGCCGCACAGGGCACAAAAACCATTAAAGAAAAAAAGATCGTTACCCTTACTGTTCATGAATATTTTGTGGAGGAGGGACTGGACGACCCGGTGGTGGAGTCCATTGAACGCTACAATGAAGAGGGAGAGATACTGGAAGTAAAGGAGATGAACCGAAGGGGTGAGGTCAGGAAATGGGAGAAGTACAAATACGATGAAGAGGGCAACCTGGTGGAGGAGGTCTTCCTGGATTCAAAAGGGAGGATCACCAGGACCGAGAAGAACATATATTCAGATGGCCTGAGAATTGAAAAGCAGTATTTCAACAGCAGGGAGATGATGTTCAAACGCAAGGTATATGAGTATGAGTACCGGGAGTGAGATAGATCCCATTCTCACCGGATATGAAGGCATCTCCCTGGATGAGGTGAACCGGGCCAGCCTGATGCGGAGAAAGGACAACAAGTACCTTTTCAGCGTTCGGCACCTGCCTGCCCTACTTTCTTTGGTGCAGAACGAATACAGGGTACTTGATATCGACGGTCACCGGGCACAACACTACCACACCTGCTATTTCGATACCGAAGGTCATGAAATGTACCACAAGCATCACCGTGGCCTGGCCAACAGGCACAAGATCCGGATCCGGAGGTACGGTGCCTCCAACCTGCACTTCCTGGAGGTGAAGCGGAAAAATGCCAAGGGGGTGACCACCAAAAAACGTGTGAGGACCGATGGCATGGACCACGCTCTTCTGCTGAAAGAGGAGGAGTTTCTTCTCTCCTGTTCACCCTACGTGGGGGAGGGAATGGCTCCTGCTATGGAGAACAATTTTCACCGGATTACCCTGGTGAGTCACAGTCAGACAGAACGGGTCACCCTGGACTACGACCTAAAGTTTTCAAGCAGTCATACTGGCGAAAGTCTCCACCTGCCGGGCATAGCCATTGCAGAGATCAAGTATGAAGGCTTCCTCTATGGTTCACCCATGCATGCAGCCATGCGGATTACGAAGATCAACCCACGGCGATTCAGTAAATACGCCATCGGGATGGCACTGCTCCATACCGACCTGAAGCAGAACCGGTTCAAACGCAGGGTTCGCAAGGTTCACCAGATTAACGACGAATACCATCTAACCACAAAACTTTCATAAAATGCCTGAATTTCTGAACATCGAACTGATGAACTGGGAGGACTTCTGGGACCTGATCCTCCGTGCGGTCTTTAATACAGCTGTGGTCCTGTATATCGTGCGGATCCTCTACTACAAAGCCACTCCAAGGAAGGACTTCCTATTTACCTACATCATCATTAGCCAGGTGGTATTCTTCATAATTTTCTTGCTCGAAAACATCGATGTGAGCTTTGGTTTTGCCCTGGGACTGTTTGCCATCTTTGGCATGCTCAGGTACCGGACCCGTCAGATCCCTATCCGTGAGATGACCTACCTTTTCCTGGTGATCGGAATCTCACTGATCAATTCACTGGCCAACAGGAGAGTGAGTTATGCGGAGCTTTTACTGACCAATGCCGCGATGATCCTGGTCACTTATATGATGGAGAGGGTCTTCCTGCTAAAGCATGAATCGAGAAGGATGATCAACTATGAGCATGTGGATTTGATCAAACCGGAGAGGAGGGAGGAGCTGATCCGGGACCTGGAGGAGCGCACCGGGCTGACCATCCACCGGGTGGAGATCGGAAGGGTCGATTTCCTGAGGGATTCTGTCAGGATCTATATTCACTATTTTGAGAAGGAGAAGTGGGCCAACTTCACAGATGATGTGCCGCAGGTGGGTGATTCCGGCGATGACGACTAAGCAGGGAATATATACCTTAATCTTTACCGCAGTCTCTCTCCTGGGCCCCGGCGACCTGCTGGGGCAGAGAAGCGATTTCCAGTCCTGGTGGGAGTTTGAATTTGACCGGTCGGTGAGCAGCTCTCTGCAATTGAAGGGAGAGCTGGAACAGCGGTTCAAAAGCAACAGTCTTCAGTTTAGCCGAACCCTTCTCACACTGGGTGTCGAGTACGATGCAACGAAGTGGCTTAGCCTGGGGGGAGGTGCCAGGATCATTTTTGTGATGGACGGGGAGGGTCAGCTGCACCCCAGGTACAGGGTCCACTTCAATGCCACGGGCTTCTATGACCTTTCAGTTTTCACCTTCTCATTGAGAACAAGGCTGCAGTATGGTTTTGAAGATGTCATCTATTTCGGGGATCTAAGTCTCAATTCACTGATAAGCCGGAACAGGTTGAAGGTGGCGCAGCATATTTTTGGTACGAAATTCGGATGGTTTGCTTCCCTGGAGAGCTGGCACTATCTGAGTGAATTGCCTGGGACCGTTTTCCTGAACATGAGATACGTTGCAGGAGTAAGGTTTGACCTGAATTTCAAATCGCAGTTCAACCTCCGTTATATTTTTGAGGATGAGTTTAATGTGACCAATCCGCGGCAGCTGCATATAGTAGTCGCCGGGTATTCACACAGTTTTTAGCACCCTACTCCCTGATCATTTTGCACAGGGCCCGCTCCTGTTCTCCACCGGTGATCTCCAGGGTATAGATCCCAGCGGGAAGGAAGGAGAGGTCGGGCAGCGCATAGGCAAACTCCCCGGCTGCATAGTCGGCCACCGAATGGAACACCACCCTTCCGCTCATGTCAAATACCCGGATGGTCAGCTCCGATCCCATGAACCCGTTCAGATCCACATAGGCATGTGAAAGGTCCGACGGATTGGGGTAGACCCTGACCGATTCCGGCCGTGGGATGGCCTGTTCCGAGTCATCAGCGAGGGGCCAGCAAACGCCTCCCCATTTTGAGTTCAGCCACTCCAGCCTATCGTCGATCCAGTTACGAAGGAACCACTCCTCATCGCTGTATGTGCTTCCCACATAACTGTTGGGCCAGACATAGGTTCCGAGCACCGGCCATCTTTTGAAGTTCCTCGGTATAGAAGCTCCCATTACCACTTTGGTGCTGTCGATAAATCCATGCAGGTGATCGCTGCTAAGCACCGTTGAGTACAGTTCGTCCCACCTGCACTGCAGCTCCCGTCTGAACCAGGAATCTTCCATGATCCTGGGCCACCAGTAGATGGTAATGGGAAAGGTGTGCATCCAGTTTGTGGGTTCATGCGTATCCTCAAGAAAATCGTTGTTCCCAAATGTGAGGTTGTAATCCCACGGGGGACCCATGACCAGTTTGCCGCCGTCTGAGTCTTTTTGCTTGTAGAAATAATGACTGAGCCTGAAGGCATCCACATCTTTAGTAAACTCATTCAGGATGGTCATATCCAGAAAGGAGGGCATATCGAGGTAGGCGCGGTAACCCTGCGAAGGATCCTTAAAATTTTTCGACACCAGGGCAGTTTCAAACTCCAGCATATGGTCGCGGATGTACTTCCTCTGGGTTTCGTTGAGTTCACTGTAATCGGGATCAAAATACTGGTAGGTGACCCGTCGATAGTCAGGAAGTGTCGGCTGCACAGGGGAGGTCCAATACTCATAATCGGCCAGATCCGATAGTTTATCGATACGCAACAGGTAACCTCCGGTAAGTTCATTTCCGGCGATGTCGCCGGGCAATAGTTTGGCCATATCGACCCTGTTCTGATCCCGTTTGATCTTTTCAGTAAGGATGTAGATGCCCAGGTAGTCTCCGTTGACCACCACTTCCACAAACCGGGTTCGCGGCGCATAGTGCCCCATCTGCTCAAATACACTATAACTCAGCACATTGCGAATCAGACTTTTGTCGCCATAAGGTGCATAAAGGATCCAGTCATTCTCGACCGGCAGACCCAGCAGCGATACATTGTTGTTTTCCCCGGTGGCGGTTTGTGTTTCAAGACTGTACGATTTCTTGGGATAAAGTCCCAGGGAGGATTCGCCCCTGAGTTCGATGGAGATCTGGCCGTCGTATCCGTTGCCCGGATCACCTGTTGCATTGTACATTCCCGGTCCGTTGTTTATCAGCTTCATCTGCGCAGTGATCCTGGGTTCGTCGGGAATCTGCATTCCGTCGGTATCGATCACTATCAGGGGAAGAAGGGTGCTGTCTGCCGAAAAGGGAGGATAGAACCAGGAGGGTGTAGGCGAGAAGTGGTTGCCGGGATAGATGATCCCCCCATGCAAATAAGGGTTGGCTGAGAGATCGGATGAGGTGGTCGATTCATTATGCACCTCCAGGGCCAGGATGTTGTTGCCGGCATTGAGCAGGGTAAGAACAGTTTCCTGCAGAAAAAACCGGTCCGGTTCCAACCCTCTGTAGAGGCTCGCTTCATGCAATCCATCGGAGGGTTGGTCCCAGGTGGTGGCACTGCCAATCTCACCCATGTTGTACCTGGCCAGCTCTGTGCCGTTCAGGTAGGCGATAAATCCGTCGTCAAAGTCCATATCCAGGATCAGGTCGGCAATGATTTCCGGACTGGTGACGAAGAAATCGTACCGGCAATAGACCGAGATGGCCGGGGAGATGGTGGTGTTGTCGTCATCGTCTCCATAGCCTACTCCACCTGTGGCTGTGGTCCATGCATTGTCGTCAAAACCGGGGTCCGTCCAGCTGGCGTCCACCGGTGAGGAAGGGACCAGGTATTTACACGTTCTTCCGGGAGCAAGGATGGTTTCCCAGTGATCTACCTCCTGGGCATTTACCCGGGGTGGAAGCATAAAAATAACAATGAGCACCCCCCAGAGGGTACTTTGTTGAATATTCAAAATCGTAAGTTTTTATTCTGCTAAATGAGGGATAAAGATAATCTTCAGAAGGTTGTATCTATAGTCTTTCATAAAACTTTTTTTAATCACGGGGGTTATACGTGGGATGGTACTCGTAGATGACCATATGATAGGGATCCTGTCGGACTGCTCTCTCTTCAGGGGAATGAGTAGACAGGAAATATCGGCAGCGCTGTCGGACTCCTCCTGGAGGATCAGGAGTTTCCCTAAGGATACCTTGATTGCACAGGCAGGTGAGGAGGTTCTAAATCTTCAGATCGTGCTGGAGGGAAGCGTGAAAGGGGAGATGGTCGATTATGCGGGGAAGGTGATCAAAATTGAGGATATCGGACCGTCACGGCCGCTGGCCCCGGCATTTCTTTTTGGCTTACAGAACCGTTACCCGGTCAACATCACTGCCGGTGGAGATGTGAAGGTGCTTTCCTTTCCCAGGGAGAGGTTTCTGGTGATGTTGCAGAACAGCAAGAGTGTACTGGTGAATTTTGTGGATATTGTTTCCAGCAGGGGACAGTTCCTCTCCAACAAGATAAAATTCCTCTCCTTCACCACCATCAAAGGGAAGCTGGCCCAGTACCTGCTAGATCTTTCAGGTAAATCGGGTTCCGAAAAGTTTTCATTGCCCAGCTCCCAGTCCCGGCTCTCTGAATTGTTCGGGGTGGCGCGTCCTTCCATCGGAAGGGCCATGAGTGAGCTGAACCACGACGGAATCATCCGGACCGAAGGCAGGGAGGTGACTATCCTGGATCATTCAAAACTCTCGATGCTTTTGAAGTAGTGCATCAGCAGATCCTGGGCAATTGCTCCCCGGAAATCATATCCACAATCCTGGTGCTGCCGATGCATGTCTCCAGGTGGAGAATGCCGGGATGCTCCCTGGTCACTCTTCCGATGATCCTGCTCTCTTTTCCCGCTTCGTGTTTTTTCATGACTGAGATCACCTTTTCAGCCCCCTTTTCGGGGACGATCACAAGGATCTTTCCTTCATTGGCAATGTAGAGCGGGTCGAGTCCCATTACCTCGCAGGCACCCCTGACGCCTCCCGTTACAGGCAAGAGATCTTCAATCAGCCTGATTCCGGTGCCCGAAGAGTGACAGATTTCGTTCAGCGCACTGGCTACTCCCCCCCGGGTCGGATCTCTCAAAACATGGATTTCGGGCAGTTCGCTGAAAAGATCCATCATCATCCCGTTCAGAGCTACGGTGTCACTTTTCACGGTCGATTCAAACGCCAGGCCCTCCCTCTCTGTCATAATAGCGATCCCATGATCTCCAATGGTGCCGTTGATGATGACCACATCCCCTTCGCTGCACCGGTCCGGGGAGATATCCATCCCGGCGATCACGCGGCCAATACCCGTGGTATTGATGTAGATCTTATCACCCTTTCCCTTCTCCACCACCTTGGTGTCGCCGGTCACTACCTGAACCCCGGCACTTTTGGCCGCTGAAGCGATTGATTGAATGATCTTCCAGAGATCATCCAGCGGGCATCCCTCCTCCAGGATAAATGCCAGGGAGATATAGAGCGGTTCGGCGCCACAGCACACCAGATCATTCACCGTACCATTCACTGCCAGTTCACCAATATCCCCCCCCGGAAAGAAGATGGGATCGACCACAAAAGAGTCGGTGGTCATGGCCAGGTCTCCTTCCATGGAAGGTAAAAATGCCCCGTCGTGCCCCTGCTCCAGGATCTCATTTCCCAACAGGGGGTAGATCATCTTATCGATCAGTTGCTTGGTCAGTTTGCCGCCCCCTCCGTGGGCAAGGAGGATGTGTTCATAATCCGTTTTGGGGATGGGACATTGAAGGGTATACCTGGTATTGTGGTTCATTGTCTGGTCATCTTATGGGTCCGCCCGGGCAATCCGGCTGTAACGGTAATACGCGGAACAGGCTCCCTCGGTGGATACCATGGGGGCCCCCAGCGGTTTTTCAGGTGTACATAAGGTCCCGAAGGCCTTACAATCAGAGGGTTTCATCTGTCCGGTCAGGATCTTTCCGGCCATGCAGATTTCAGATTCTTTGGCTTCCACCTCCTGCAGCTCAAACTTCAATTGGGCATCATACTTTCTGTAGGCTGCAGCAATACCCAGCCCGCTTCCCGGAATGGTTCCAATGCCTCTCCACTTCCTGTCGACCGGCTGGTAGATTTCCTGCAGAAGTTTGCGGGCTTCCGGATTGCCTTCCGGCCGAACCGTTCGTGCATAAGCATTCTCCACACCGGAGAGGTTTTGTTCCAGCATCTCAATGCAAAGCCGGATTCCCAGCAGGATGTCCACCGGCTCAAAGCCTGTGACCACAATGGGGATTTTATGCCTCTTTGCAATGGGCTCGTATTCGTGGGTTCCCATCACCGTACATACATGTCCGGCTGCCAGGAAACCGTCGATGCGGCTATGCTCCGATTGCAGAAGTGCTTCAATGGCAGGAGGGACCAGTACATGGGAGACCAGCACAGAGAAATTTTCCAGTTTCCTGAGATGAGCCTGTTTGATGGTCAGGGCCACTGCCGGTGCGGTGGTCTCAAAGCCCACCCCAAAGAATACCACCTCTTTGTCAGGAAAGCCGGCTGCAATTTCCAGTGCATCCAGTGGAGAATAGACCATCCTCACATCCCCTCCCTTCGCTTTTATGCTGAGCAGGTCATGCTGCGATCCGGGTACCCTCAGCATATCGCCGAAGGAGGCGAGGATCACCCCAGGCCTACTGGCCAGTTCCACCGCCAGGTCGATCAGTTCCACCGGGGTCACGCAAACGGGACAGCCGGGACCATGAATCAGGGAAATCTCTTTTGGAATAAGATCCTGGAGCTTGTATCTCATGATGGAGTGGGTCTGGCCTCCGCAAATCT
Source organism: Bacteroidales bacterium (assembly GCA_023137255.1). Taxonomy (GTDB): domain Bacteria; phylum Bacteroidota; class Bacteroidia; order Bacteroidales. The sequence continues at coordinate 7,857 of JAGLPR010000112.1, forward strand.
CCATAAGGGTCCACTTCCTGGTTACCGTGGCAGCAATGGCCCGGACCAGCGTTTCAACAAGCTTCTTATCCCGGTATTCGTCGATATGTTTCAACACAGGCGGTCAGCGTTACAGGTCCCGATCCTCAACTCCCATCTCACGAAGTGCATCCAGAGTATACTTTGCATCCGCTTCATCGATCTTGCTCAGGGCAGTTCCCACATGTGCCAGGATGTAATCACCAATGGCCACATCTTTGACCCACTGGATGCATATTTCCCTGATGGCTTCACCGAACTGCACCCGGGCCATCTTCAGTTCAGGGTTGCTTTTGTCGATGGAGAGGATCTTTCCGGGTACTGCCAGACACATGATTTATCGGATTTACCAATAAATATATGCCAAATATCGATCCGCATCAAAGTATTGATATTTCTTTTTAAATTTCAGCTTATATCGCAGATGGAGAAAACCAGAGGTAAAAAGCAGCATGCCGGTAGCTACCGGATCGAGATCAGGGGTCTTGTGCAGGGGGTCGGGTTCCGTCCGTTCGTCTACCAGGTGGCATCCGGATTGGGACTGAAAGGATGGGTTGAGAACCGCAACGACGGCGTGGTGGTGATGGCCGGTGGATCGGAGAACCAGGTAGTGGAATTCAGGGACCAGGTGATAGAGCATGCCCCGCAGGCTGCTTCCATCGAATCGGTGGAGATTCGGGAGGACACCACGGAGTTGTTTGGAGATTTTGAAATCAGGAGGAGCCACGATATTTCCAATTCGGTCACCGAGATCAGTCCCGATATAGCTGTCTGCGACGAGTGCCTGGCCGATATGAGATCGCAGGCACACCGGATCTCCTATCCGCTGATCAACTGTACCCATTGCGGCCCCAGGTTTTCGATCATCCGCGATCTGCCCTACGACAGGCAACACACCACCATGGAGCCCTTTGAAATGTGCCCTGTGTGCCGGTCGGAATACAGCAACATCAACGACCGGAGGTTTCATGCCCAGCCTGTGGCCTGCAACAAATGTGGTCCCAGGTACAGATTGGAAATTCCCGGAGAATCCACTGAGGATTTGCCAGAAATGGTGACCAGGTTGGGAAGGATCATTTCGGAAGGCGGATTGCTGGCCGTGAAAGGTACAGGAGGGTTCCACCTGGTCTGCAACGCATTCAGCACAGAGGGGGTGCGTAAGATCAGGCAGATGAAGCAGCGCGACGGGAAACCGTTTGCCCTGATGTTCAGGAACCTGGAGGAGGCTCGTAGTTATGTGGAGATCGGGCCGGCCGAAGAGAGAGAACTGACCTCCTGGAGAAGACCCATTGTGCTGCTCAGAAAAAGCAGGGAGATCACCGGAGGAATTGCCGACGGTTTATCCACCCTGGGAGTCATGCTGCCCTACATGCCGTTTCACCACCTTCTGTTTGAGAAGCTGGATATTCCTGCCCTGGTGATGACCAGCGGGAACTTCTCGGAGGAACCGATACTTATCTCCAATGAACAGGTGGTAGATCAGTTTGGCGGACATGTGGACGGATTTGTCACCTACAACAGGGAGATCTTCAACCGGGTGGATGACTCTGTCATTGCAGTAATCAGAGATACTCCCATGGTGCTGAGGCGCGCGCGTGGATACACCCCGTCGCCTATCAGAACCGGCACCGATCTTGAAGGGATCCTGGGCACCGGTGCAGAACTGGCAGGTTCATTCTGTATGGGGAAGGGGCACCTGGCACTTATGAGCCAGTATACAGGGGACCTGAAGAACCTGGAGACACTCGGATTTTACCAGGAGATCTATGAGCGTTACTGCCGCCTCTTCAGATTTACTCCCCGAATGGTGGTTAGCGACCTGCATCCCGATTACCTCTCCACCCGGTTTGCAGTAAAACTGGCTGAAGAGGATCCCAGGATCACACATATTTCTGTACAGCACCACCATGCACATATTGCATCGGGGATGCTGGACGCGGGATTGGAAGGGGAGGTGCTTGGATTTAGTTTTGACGGAAGCGGTTACGGTACCGATGGCCATATGTGGGGTGCCGAGGTGATGCGGGCAGATTACAGCGGTTTTGACCGCTTGTACCATTTTGAATATATCCCACTGCCGGGGGGTGACAAAGCAAGCGAGGAGCCCTGGAGAATGGGTGTATCTTACCTGCATCACTGTTTCGGAGAAGATCTGTACGACCTGAAGATCCCGTTGACGGAACGGTTCAGCAGGCAGGAGATCGGGAACATTACCGGATTGATCCAAAAAAAGATCAATACCCCGCTGGTGTCCAGTGCCGGCAGACTCTTCGATGCGGTGGCGGCCATCATGGGGATGAACTATTACTCCACTTACCAGGCAGAAGCCCCCATGCTTCTTGAATCGGCCATCGACCTTAGCGAAACGGGTCTCTATCCCTGCAGGATCGAAGAGGACCAGGTATCTTTTTCTCCCCTGATCCGGAAAGTAGTGGAGGATCTGCACCAGGGTACTTCCAGGGGCATCATTGCTGCAAAATTCCACCACACCCTGGTGGATCTAATCCAGCAGCTTTCCATGGAGATCAGGGCCGAAACCGGCCTGGACCGGGTCGTACTGGGGGGCGGGACCTTCCAGAACAGGTTCTTATCCGAAAAAGTGATGAATAAACTTGAAAAAGAGAAATTCAAGGTATATCTTCCCCACAGGATTCCGGTGAACGACCAGGGGATTGCTGCGGGACAGCTGGCCATTGGGGCACACAGGCAGCTTTTGTTGTAAATAAACGGGCGATGCACGAACTCTCTATTGCCATCAGTATTGTAGATACAGTCATTAAACAGGCCGAGGCTGCATCGGCCAATCATGTGTCGGAAGTTAATCTTGATATTGGGCTCTATTCCGGGATTGAGTTTCAATCGCTGGAATTTTCACTGGGAGTGGCTGCAAAAGATACTATCCTGGAGAAGACAGCATTCAGGATCAATCGTGTGGAACCTGTGGCAGAGTGCCCTTCCTGTCATCACCTATACACCCCCGATCGAGTGTTCAGCCACTGTCCTGAATGCAATAAGCCGGGCATCCGGCTGATCCGGGGAACTGAGTTGCAGATCAAATCTTTACTTGTAGAACAAAACGAATAGCTATGTGTGAAACCTGCGGATGCGGACAGGGATCAATCCCGGTAAAAATAACCCGGCCAGGGGAGCCTGAGGCCAACGAACACCACCATGAACCTCACAGCCACGGCCATCATCATGACCATGACCACTCTCATGATCACGATCATCCCCATGACCATGACCACTCTCATGATCACGACCACTCCCATGATCATGATCATTCCCGCCAGCGGCTGATCCGGGTGGAGGAGGATATCCTGTCGAAGAACAACCTTCTGGCCAGCAGGAACAGCGGCTATTTCGAAGCCAAGGGTGTGGTGGCGCTGAACCTGATGAGTTCGCCCGGATCGGGCAAAACCACCCTGCTGGAACTTACCATCAAAGCCCTGGAGGGGAAGCGGCCGGTGGCTGTCATCGAAGGGGATCAACAAACCCTAAATGATGCGGAGAGGATAGACCAGGCTGGTGCCCCGGTAGTACAGGTAAACACAGGAAACGGGTGTCACCTCGATGCAGAGATGATCAGACTGGCCGTTGATAAACTTGAGCTTCAGGAGAGGAGTGTGCTTTTCATTGAGAACGTGGGAAACCTGGTGTGCCCTTCGCTGTTTGAGCTGGGCGAGAAGCACAGGGTGGTGATCATCAGTGTCACCGAGGGAGAGGACAAACCGTTGAAGTATCCCACCATGTTTGAGCATGCCGATACCTGCATCATCAACAAGACCGACCTGCTTCCCTATGTGGATTTTGATACTGAACTGGTCAGAAAGTATGCCCTTTCAGTGAATCCGCACCTCAGGATCATGGAGCTGTCGGCCAAAACCGGTGATGGAATGGAACCGTGGATCCAGTGGATCCTCGATCTGAAGCCCTGACCGGACAGCAAGGTCAGATTTGGACATACCCTAATATTTTGCCGAACATTGAAACTTATGGATGTTGTGCAATCTTGAAATTGCCATGGGAACATCCTGAGTATGGCCTGGGAGGGTTCCCTATTATGGCGAAACCAAATGTCACGCAGAAGTGACATTTTCATCAATAGTCTGATTTGGATCTCAAATACACCCTAATGAAATAATCTTATAAAGATGTGAATTACAGGTTAATACAGATTCTATCTCAGATTAACAAATGCAGACAATACCAAGAAGATCTAAAAAATGTAACGCGGAAGTGACAAACGGTATTTGCTAAAACGGATACCTGTGTGTGAATATTCCTTACCATAATACCTCCTGGCATCGATTTTAGAGGCTTTCAACTAAAGTAATATCCATTTATTATTGGTTATCACTTGCAGAAATCCTGAATTGAAGGCCAGTCCTACAACGCAGAGAAGACTCAGGGTATTACTGGGGATTTCCAAATTCAGATCAGATCCCCAGGGTGGCAGGATCGATGTCCCACTTCTTCAGCAGACCCTGGAAGGCCCTGACATCATACTGTCTGGCCGGTCTTTCATATTTACCGGGGATGACTTTGCAGATATCCAGGAACTCTTCGTAAGTGCCTTCGATGTCGTCGATGCTGCCCAGGGCAATGGTCCGGACCATGTCATAATCACAATCCAGCACCCGCTGGAACGCTTTGATGGCCTTTGCTTTCATTCCCATGCGGTAGAGGATCTCGGCCCCCAGAACACTCACGTTCCATGAGTCGTTAAAAGCCGCTACTCCGATCTCCTGAAGCGCGGGTCTGGCATCCTCCCCCAGCAAAAGCAATCCCTGGATCCCCCAGTAACGGATGGCGCTGTCGTCATGCCCCAGCATAAGCTTTAACCGATCCAGGTTAGCCGGGTTTTTCATGGAAGCAATGACTGCAGCACCAAGGATCTCCTCATAAGGAACTGCGTCGCTTCTCATGTAATCGTAGATTGGGGTATCGCCCGCCCGGAGGTTCCTTTCAGTTTCGGGAATAAAACCGGCATCGTACATCGAAGTTGCAATCTGCAGGCTCGCCTTCCGCATGGTGACCAGCCTTTCGGCATAGGCGGGATCGTTGGCCAGGTTATTTACCTCCCAGGGATCATTTTCTGTATCAAAAAGCTCCTCCACCGGTTTGGTGTTGAAGAAGCGGGCCTGCAACTCGTTGCATCTGCCTGCCCGAAACTCCTCTTCCCAGGATGCCATGGAAGGAGCCCTCCAGAGATACTCCAGCTGCTGCATCCAGATCCTGTTGGAGTTGTAGTACCTGGTGTACCTGTATTGTTTGTCCACGATGGACCGGGTCAGGTCGTAGCGTTCATCCATGCGGTCCCGGAACATGTAGATATATTCGGGCTCCTCAGTCTGGTATTTGCCCAGGAATGCACTCCCCTGCATATAGTCGGGTGCCTCCAGGCCGATGATGCTCAGAAGAGTGGGAGCCAGGTCCACGAAACTGACCAGCCTTTCCACTTCGGACCCCGTAGTTTCGGCCGGATAGAGGTGTTTATACTTTTCAGGGATGCGAATGATCATGGGCACATGGGTGCCGGTCTCAAACAGGTACCGCTTGCTTCTTCCCAGAACTCCCCCGTGATCGCTGTAGTATACTACAATGGTGTTTTCGGCCAGTCCTGCCTCTTCCAGCTCCTTCAGGAGTTCCCCCATCCGGGCATCCATATCCTCCACCTTGTCGTAATACTGCGCCCAGTCATGCCTCATTTCGGGGGTGTCGGGGTGATAGGGAGGAAGGGTTACCTCTGCAGGCTTATGTCTCAGCTCTTCACTGGGAATGGATTTATGCAGGCAGCTTTCGTGGCTGATGGTCGAATTAAAAATGGCAAAGAAAGGTTGGCCCTTTGCACGGTTTTTATAGTGCGCTTTCCGGCCTGACTCATCCCACATGGTAAGGAGGTTGAAGGGACTGGTGTTGTAGTCGGTTTTGCTATTGTTGGTGCAGTAATATCCCTTGCTCTTCAGGAATTCTGTATAGAACCTGACCGTTTCGGATTTCAGATAGGTGCTGCGCATCTGTTCGTTCCCGCTAGAGCAGGCATGCACCCCGGTAATAATGGTATTCCGGGCCGGTGCACAGACCGGGGCATTGGCATAGGCATTGGTATAGAGAAAGCCTTCCGACGCCAGCTGGTCCAGGTAAGGGGTGGTGGCAAATTCATCGCCGTAACAACCCAGGAGACAGCTGTTGTCTTCGCTGGTGATCCAGAGGATATTGGGCAGACCGGGATCTTTTTTGGTGAAACCTGTGGCCATAAATGCCAAAAGTACAATTACGGATAGTGTATATCTGATCTTCATATTACCGGGATTTGTAGGGGTTCAGTTGGGTATGAATTTAGGATTTATTTTTCTTATTTGACTACCTGCTGCTGGTTTTCTTGTCTTTGATTTCAAAACAGTTTTCTAGATAAAACGGGCTCCCGTTCTTCCCCTCCCTGTACCTGTCGTCAAAGCAGTGCATAATCCGGGGAGATGCGGGAGTCTTTTTACTATACACGTAATGGTTGGCATCTGACTGCTGAAATTCTTCGCTATGCTCATAATTGTAGGCAGCCCAATTGCCAACCGTTACGGAATAGTCAGATAAATTGGGAGTGAATTTGTACCTTGGAACTGAAATTATGCTTATAGGATGAAGAAGAAGATTGATATTGAGATGTGGGAGCGGAAGGAGATCTACCGCTTCTTTAAGGATTATGATGAGCCCTATTACGGGATCACTGTGGAGCTGGAGTGTACTGCCGCCTATGATTTTGCAAAATCGAATAAGATCTCCTTTTTTCTTTACTACCTCTACCTGGTCCTTAAGGCCGTGAACCAGACCGAGGCGTTCAAGTACCGCATTGAAGGGGATGAGCTCTACCTTTACGATGTGATCAATGGTTCGGCCACCATCGACCGGGACAATGGCACCTTTGGTTTTTCCTACATTCCCTATTTTGAGGAGCTGGGACTCTTTCTGGAAAGGGCCACCGAAGAGATGATCGATGTGAGGATGTCCGACCAGCTCATACGTCAGGAGATAGGTGAAAATATCATCCATTTCTCATCCCTGCCCTGGATACAGTTTACCCATGTGAGTCACCCCCGGCACTACAAAAGAAGAGATTCCATTCCCAAGGTGACGGTGGGGAAATACTACATGAACGGAAAAAAACGGATAATCCCGGTTTCGGTACATGTCCATCACGCAGTGGCAGACGGGCTCCATGTGGGAGAATATTTTAAGACACTGCAGCACCTCTTTATGAATCCCTAACAGCTTCTCCGGATCAGAGAGAAGAGAAGCGGGACAATAGTTCGTCGCGATTGGCAGGACTTGCAGGAATGGTTTGTTCACCGATGGAAACCTGGTTCCCCTCAATGAATTCGATCTGCTTCAGGTTGACCACGAAAGATTTGTGAATCCGCATAAACTCCTCTGAAGGCAGTGATTCCAGGAAATTCTTGATGGTATCGTGGACCATCAGTTTAAGCTGGTTGGTGTGGATCCGGATGTAATCGCCCTGGCCCTCGATAAATAGTATCTCGGAGAACAAAACAGCATATAGCTTTTTATCTGCTTTTACCAGGATCTTTCCTCCTGGGCCCTCAGCACTGCGGTTCTCCCGGAGCCTCTCCAGAGCACGGTTCACTGCTTTCAGGAACCTTTCGAATGAGTAGGGCTTCACCAGGTAATCTGTGGCATCCAGCTCAAATCCTTCTACCGCATACTCGGGGTAGGCAGTGGTGAAAATAATCAGTGGCGAAACTGAAAGGGAACGGGCAAACGAGATCCCGGAGAGGCC
>JAGLPR010000113.1 GCA_023137255.1 Bacteroidales bacterium
CCCGGCACCTGTGCATACTCGTCGAATTTCATGGAGTACATGGCGCGTCCTCTGGTGAGTGAGCTCAGCGCGGTGGAGTATTTGTTCATCTCCGCCAGCGGTACCTTGGCTGTGATCTTCTCAAAACCTTTTTCGCTGGCCATGCCCTGAACAATGGCGCGACGTCCCTGAAGGTCGCTCATCACATCCCCCATATAGTCGCCAGGTACCAGTATCTCTACTTCATAAACCGGCTCCATAATCTTCGGTCCGGCAATCTTAAAGGCCTGGCTGAAGGCATGCCGTCCTGCAAGCATAAAAGAGATCTCGTTGGAGTCGACCTGGTGCATTTTTCCATCATATATATAGACGCGGATGTCACGGGCATAGGATCCTGTGAGTGGCCCTTCTTCCAGTTTCTCCATGATCCCTTTCAGAATGGCGGGAAGGAAACGGGCATCGATGGAACCCCCAACGATACCGTTCACAAATTCAAGTTTTCCACCCCAGCTCAGTTCGTGGGTATCCACACCCCGGTTGGCCATCTTGTGCTCTTTCCCACCTATTTTGAACATCTTCCTTGGCTCAGATCCTTCTGTGTAGGGCTCAATGATCATGTGTACCTCACCAAACTGGCCCGAACCACCTGACTGCTTCTTGTGACGGTAGTCCGCCTGGGCGAACTTGGTAATGGTTTCACGGTATGGAATTTTTGGGGCCCAGAATTCGGTCTCCACTTTATAGTCGTGTTCCAGGTGCCACTTCACAATATTGAGGTGGTATTCGCCCTGTCCCGACAGGATGATCTGCTTCAGTTCCTTGCTGTATTCGATGGTCACCGTGGGATCTTCCTGGTTGATGCGGGTCAGTGCCTCACCCAGTTTCTCTTCGTCACCTTCAGTCACCGGCCTGATGGCGATCCTGAACTTGGGCTCCGGGAATGGAATTTTCCCAAATTCATAAGATACTTCGGGAGAGGTCAGCGTCTGGTTGGTTTTGGTATTCTTCATCTTCACCGTACATCCGATATCACCAGCCAACATGGAGGTGACCTTTTCACGGTTCTTACCCAGCGGGGCAAAAATTTGTGAAAAACGCTCCTTATTACGAGTGGCATTGTTGGTCAGATCGTCACCCTCCTTTACGGTACCCGACAGAACTTTGAAGAAGTTGATCTCGCCAATATGTGATTCTACAGATGTTTTAAATACAAAAATGGAAGTGGGGCCGGAAGCATCGCACTTCACCTCTTTTCCATCAGTGGTCACAACCGGTTCCAGTTCGTTGGTGGAGGGAGCCACGTTGGTCAGGAATTCCATAAAGCGACCCACACCCATGTTGTTTTTGGCCGACATGCAGAAAACGGGGAACATTCCGCGTTCAATCACCCCAGCGGTGATCCCGGCACGCATCTCATCCTCGGTGAGACCGTCATTCTCAAAGAAGAGTTCCATCAGGGCCTCGTCATTCTCGGCTGCTTTTTCGATCAGTTCGTTGCGAAGCTCTTCGGCACGTTCCATTTCCGAATCGGGAATATCTGTAATCTGGGGCTTGCCACCCTCTTTCGGATACTTGAACAGTTTGAAAAGAATGATGTCCACAATGGAGTCAAAACCGGGACCCGCATTAACCGGGAACTGGACCAGAACAGCGTCGGAACCAAGGCTCTCCTTGATCGTTTCAAAGGCCTTTTCAAAATTGGCCTGGTCGTGGTCGCACTTGTTGACCACCACGACGGCGGGTTTGTTAAATTTCTCAAGCCACCTGCTGTGGATCTCAGTACCCACTTCCACTCCGTTCTGAGCATTTACCAGGATCACTCCGGTATCGGTCACATGCAGACTGGATACGGTTCCCCCCACGAAATCGTCGGCACCTGGTACATCCAGGATATTGATCTTCTTCCCATTGTATTCGGTATACATCACACTGGAATACATGGTAGTCTGGTTCTCCTGCTCAATCTGACGAAAGTCAGATACAGTGTTCTTGTGGTCCACATCTCCCCTTCGGTCAATCACGCCACCTTCAAAAAGCATGGCCTCCACGAGCGTGGTTTTCCCTGCTCCGGCGTTACCGAGCAGGGCAATGTTCTTAATCTGGTTAGTCGAATATGTCTTCATCGGGAATTAAATAAAAGGTATTCAATAAATTATATAAAAAAATGGTCTCAGTTAGCCTGATTATGAGTGATGCAAAAGTAATAAAATTTTGTATCTAAACAACTGATAAAAAAGGGGGAAGAGCTAAGGAAAAACGACCCTTATCACACCGCAAAAAAAGATTTCATGATGTTCAAAACCTAAAACTCAAAAAAACCTTTCCAAAGGGACATAGTGAAACCCTTGTAAAATCTGATATCCTGAAGGTAAGCAGATTCCCGGCGAAATATTCATTAATAATATATTGTTTTTTGAAAATAAATTCTACCTTTGCGATCCGAAATTAACGACGATTAACAACAAATTAGATACTGAGTATGCCGACGATTCAACAATTAGTTCGTAAAGGCCGAAAGAAATTGAACGACAAGAGTAAGGCTCCTGCACTGGATTCATGTCCCCAGAGGCGCGGTGTTTGTGTTCGTGTTTACACCACCACACCTAAGAAGCCAAACTCAGCAATGCGTAAGGTTGCAAGGGTCAGGCTGACCAACCAGAAAGAGGTGAATGCTTACATTCCCGGAGAAGGTCACAACCTGCAGGAGCACTCCATCGTGCTGATTCGTGGCGGCAGGGTTAAAGACCTGCCCGGTGTCAGATATCACCTGATTCGAGGTGCCCTGGATACTTCCGGAGTAGAAGGCAGGACCCAACGCAGGAGCAAGTACGGTACTAAGATGCCCAAGAAGAAATAGTATATATTATTATATAGGTAAGTCACAATGAGGAAGACCAAACCGAAAAAACGAATTTTACTACCGGATCCAAGGTATAAAGATGTGTTCGTAACCCAGTTTGTTAACAACATGATGCTCGACGGAAAGAAGAGCAAGTCGTACGACATCTTTTACGAGGCGATGGATCTTATCGAGGCACGGGTTAAGGAAGAGGGAAAAACTCCTCTGGATATTTTCAAGCAGGCATTGGATAACATCACTCCCCAGGTTGAAGTGAAGAGCCGCAGGGTTGGGGGTGCCACCTTCCAGGTTCCCATGGAAGTAAGGAACGAACGGAAGGTTTCCATGTCCATGAAAAACATGATTCTCTTTGCACGCAAGCGTCCAGGCAAGTCCATGAGCGAAAAACTGGCTTCTGAAGCCATTGCAGCATACAATAATGAAGGCGGTGCTTATAAAAAGAAAGAAGATACACACCGCATGGCAGAAGCCAATAAGGCTTTCGCCCATTTTAGGTTCTAATACATATTTTAAAATAGCAATTTTTATTGCGAGGTAAGTGTGCAACACTTATGAACCCAGATTTACAACATACGAGGAACATCGGGATCATGGCGCACATCGATGCCGGTAAGACTACCACCACAGAACGAGTCTTGTTCTATACTGGTATCACCCACCGCATCGGTGAGGTCCATGACGGAGCCGCCACAATGGACTGGATGGTACAAGAGCAAGAACGCGGTATCACCATTACATCAGCAGCAACCACCACTTTCTGGAACCACAACGACCAGGAGTACAAGATCAATATTCTTGATACTCCGGGCCACGTCGACTTTACCGTCGAAGTGGAGCGTTCGTTGAGGGTGCTGGATGGTGCTGTGGCAGTATTCTGTGCTGTGGGCGGAGTAGAACCCCAATCAGAAACGGTATGGCGTCAGGCTGATAAATACCGTGTACCCCGTCTCGCTTTTATAAATAAGATGGACCGTGTGGGTGCCGATTTTTTCGGCGTGGTTCAGGAGATCAGCGACAAGCTGGGTTCCAATCCCGTTCCCATGCAGATCCCCTTCGGTGCTGAAGAGGATTTCAAAGGTATCGTCGACCTGATCGAACGAAGGGCCATTGTCTGGAAGGAAGATGAGGAAATGGGAATGAAGTACGAGTACTGTGAGATCCCCGAAGATCTCATCGATACTGTAGAAGAATGGAGAGAGAAGCTGGTGGAGGCTGTCTGTGTTTCCGATGATGAGCTGCTCAACAAGTTCCTGGAAGACCGGGATTCTATCACCGTAGAAGAGTTTATGTCATATGCCCGCAGGGCCACCATCAACATGGACATTGTTCCGGTGATCTGCGGTTCTGCATTTAAGAATAAAGGGATTCAGCGGATGCTGGATGCCATTTGTGATCTGCTTCCCAGTCCGCTCGATATAGGTGCGGTTACAGGAATCGATCCAAAAAATGATCAGGAGATAACCCGGGAGCCCAGAGATGATGAGCCACTGACCGGCCTGGTATTTAAGATTGCCACCGATCCTTTTGTAGGGCGCCTGGCCTATGTGCGTGTTTACACTGGTAAGCTCCAGGAAGGGGTGATGGCATACAACAATCGTACCGGTAAGAAAGAGCGCATCAGTCGCATCTACCAGATGCATGCCAACAAGCAGAATCCCAAGAAGGAGATTGGAGCAGGAGATATCTGCGCGGTAGTGGGACTGAAAGAGCTGAGGACAGGGGATACCATCACCTCGGTGGGCAAACCAATGATCCTTGAAGCAATTGAATTCCCCGAACCCGTGATCGGGATTGCCATTGAGCCCAGGACACAGGCTGACATCGATAAGCTCGGAATTGCACTGAATAAACTGGCTGAAGAGGATCCTACTTTTCAGATACGCAGTGACGTGGAAAGCGGCCAGACCACCATTAACGGAATGGGCGAACTGCACCTGGAGATCCTGATGGACCGCCTGAAGCGCGAGTTCAAGGTGGAATGCAATGTGGGTACACCCCAGGTGAATTACAAGGAAGCCCTTACCACTGAAGTTAAGCACCGCGAAGTATTCAAGAAGCAGACCGGTGGTCGTGGTAAATTTGCAGATATCGAAGTATTTATCGGTCCATCGGAAGAGGCGGGCAAGGGACTTCAGTTTGCCAATGAAATCAGGGGAGGAAATATTCCCAGGGAGTACATCCCATCTGTGGAAAAAGGATTTAAGAATGCCATGTTCAACGGTCCGCTTGCAGGTTTCCCCATCGAGGGATTGAAAGTGCGCCTGACAGATGGTTCTTACCATGCGGTTGACTCCGACCAGCTCTCATTTGAGATCTGTGCACGCCAGGCATTTAAGCATGCAGCATCCAAAGCCAACCCGGTGATGCTGGAACCGGTCATGGCCGTGGAGGTGGTCACCCCCGAAGAGTACATGGGCGATGTGATCTCCGACCTGAACAAAAGGCGCGGACAGGTCGAAGGAATGGATTCCAAGGCAGGAGCCAGGATCATCAAGGCCAAGGTTCCGCTGTCAGAACAGTTCGGTTACGTGACGGTTCTCAGGACCCTCTCATCCGGTAGGGCAACTTCCACCATGGAGTTCAGCCACTATGAACCTATGCCGCTGAACCTGGCCAACGAGGTACTGGAGAAGGTAACAGGAAAAGTTTAGATATAATCAGATAGATAATGAGTCAGAAGATTAGAATTAAATTGAAGTCGTACGATCACAACCTGGTTGACAAATCAGCCGAGAAGATTGTAAAGACAGTGAAGTCCACCGGAGCTGTGGTAAGCGGACCCGTTCCACTTCCCACACACAAGAGGGTGTACACTGTACTAAGGTCTCCCTTTGTGAATAAGAAATCGAGGGAGCAGTTCCAGTTATGCTCATACAAAAGGCTGCTGGATATTTACAGTTCCACTCCCAAAACCATCGACGCACTCATGAAACTTGAGCTGCCCAGTGGAGTAGAAGTTGAAATCAAAGTCTAACACAGGTAAAAACAAAATACGATGCCAGGATTAATTGGTAAGAAAATTGGAATGACTTCCATTTTCGATAAAGACGGAAAGAACATCCCCTGTACTGTGATTCAGGCCGGACCCTGCACAGTTACTCAGGTGAAGACTATGGAATCTGACGGTTATGCTGCAGTTCAGCTGGCTTTTGACGACAAGAAGGAGAAGAATACTCCCA
>JAGLPR010000114.1 GCA_023137255.1 Bacteroidales bacterium
TCAGGCCATAGAGGACGGCCATCCCCAGGATGCCAGCACCTATCAGGGTACTCCTTTCGAGTTCAATACGCTCTTCAAAAAACATAAATGCCAGCCACATATAAATGGAGAGGTAGTAGGACGTGGCTGGCATTTATGTTTTTTGAAGAACGGATTGAACTCGAAAGGAGTACCCTGATAGGTGCTGGCATCCTGGGGATGGCCGTCCTCTATGGCCTGAGCTGGATTTACCACAACTACATCAAAAGGACCCATGACTAACAGGATCAGGGAGCTGCGGGCGCGGGACAACCTGACGCAATCGGACCTGGCCCGGAAAGTGGGGGTGAGGCGCGAAACCATCGTCTTCCTGGAGAAAGGGAAATACAATCCCTCCCTGAAACTGGCCTACGACATCGCGCAGGTGTTTGGGATGAAGATAGAGGAGGTGTTTGTATTTTAGCCCGTTCAGAGACTTTCTTCTTTAAGTTTCTCTGAGATAAACACTTTGATCACACTTTGTCTAGTTACCCCAAGACGCCGGGCCACCATATCTAACTTCTGAACCATCCAGACAGGGAAATCAACACTTACCCTTCGTTGTTCCAAACCAGGACGGACAGCATTTTCTAAATCATAATGCATAGAAAGATCCTCACCGGCATCAAATCTTTCATCAAATTCTGCTGCTGTTATATATTTCTTTTTCATTGTCCCTTGCTTTTCTGACTGATATAATTCTGATTCTGTTTTTTCTGAGGATAAAAACCGCGGACCAGATATCCATTTCCAGCATGGCTATGAGAACGAACCTGGGTTCATCAACCCACCTGGCAGGAATCTCAATCCCATTCGTATCCTTCCAAAGTCTTCTGGCATATTCAAAGCTTATCCCATGTTTTCTTTCATTTGATTCACTCTTATTTTTATCGAATTCAAACATCAACCTCTTCTATGATACAAATATACTTAAAAAAGTATTAAAAAAGGCACAATAAATAAACATTCAAAAAGGAAAATACAATCCCTCCCTGACACTGGCCCACGATATTGCCCAGGTATTCGGGATGACTATTGAGGAAGTGTTTGTATTTTCAAACAATTAAATTGTTGTAAATTTGTTAATTATGACAATGTCAGATGCAAATATTGCTATTATCCGTAACTACTTTAAGGATAAACCTGTTCTAAAAGCTTACTTATTTGGTTCTTATGCCAGAGGTGATGCCGGTTTAGAGAGTGATATTGATATTCTGGTTGAACTGGATTATTCAGAAAGGATAGGATTCAAATATATTCAGATGCAACTTGAGTTGCAATTTTTGCTTAAGAAGGAGGTTGACCTGGTGTCGGAAAAGGCAGTTTCAAGACATGTCAGGCCTTTTATCGAAAAAGAAAAGATGCTAATATATGAAAGGTCAGCTTAGCGATAAGGCCCGTTTGCATCATATTCTTGACGCTGTGCGATCAATAGAAGCTTATGTTGATGGAATAACCTTTGATGAATTCTCTTCTTCTTCTGAGAAGACATTTGCCACTGTGAAACAACTCGAGATCATTGGAGAAGCGGCCAACCGGGTATCGGATGAAACAAAAGCAAAGGGACCTGATATTGAATGGTCAAAAATTATTGCGCTTCGTAATATTCTTGTTCATGAGTATTACATAGTCGATCATATCATCATCTGGGATATAATAGAAGTTGAACTGCCAAATCTTCAGATTCGCATCGAGGAGTTACTCTCTGCATTCAACTACTAACCACTAACTCTTACGCAGCAAGCTATTTCATTTCGAAAGGTATCCCCAACGCGTCGGCAATCTCCTTCATCTCCTTCTGAACCGGTACCAGCACATCCACACCCTCTTTGCTGATGCGCTCCTCATTCTCCCGTTCGGGATCGCCGGGGATCATCACGCGGTCGTGCCCCTTTGCGGGTTTGGCGGCCCTGAAGGTCTCGATCCACTTGTCCATCTGTGATTTGAACTGTTCCGGTTTTTGGAAGGCATCGATGCGCATGGCACCGAAGAAATGGCCGGTACCTTCACCCACTTTTTCCTCTTTTACAGGGAGGTAGGCTACAGACGGGGGACAGAAAGGACCAAAGTTGGCTCCTGACAGCACAGCCGAGAAGATATCCACAATGGCACTCATACAGTACCCTTTGTGACCGCCCTGTTCCCGGGTTCCTCCCAGGGTAAGCATGGTTCCGCCCTGCTTGAGAATATCCGGATTATCGGAGGGTTCACCATCAGCATTCTGTACATATCCCAAAGGTACTTTTTCACCTTTTTTTGCAGCAACAGCTAACTTGCCACGTGCGATAGGTGTGGTGGAGAAGTCAGCCACAAAAGGAGGATGTACTCCTGCCGGAACCGCCACTGCAATGGGATTGGTTCCCAGCATTTGTGAAACTGAAAAGGTGGGGGCCACCAGTGGATTGGCGATGGTCATACAGATTCCGATCATATCGTGTTCCAGTGCCATCATGGAATAAAAACCGGCAATGCCGTAATGGTTGGAACCCCTGGTGGATACCCAGCCTGTCCCTGCGGTTTTGGCTTTTTCTATGGCGATCTGCATGGACTTTGTGGCAGCGATCATCCCGATGGCGCCATCGCCATCCACCACAGCAGTGCTGGGCGATTCATGAACAATCTTAATGTCGGGTGTCACATTGATGCGCTTGGCCTGCCACAATTGGAAATAGTCCTTGATGCGGATCATGCCGTGGCTGGAATAGCCCCTGAGCTCGGCCGCAATAAATACATCGGTGGCCATTTTTGCATCTTCGGGGCTGCAGCCCATTTTTTCAAATACTGTTCGGGTAAAATTTTCGAGGTAATCTACTGTGTACATGAGTTATAGTTTTAGTGTTGATTCAGATTGTTTTTGTCATTTCCTGACTATTTTCCTGGACCTGGCCTGGGAAGTGGCCATGATCAGCATATCGTCGATATTTACATGGGTCGGACGGGTGACGGCAAAGAGGATCGCTTCGGCAATATCCTCCGCATAAAGCGGCGTAAAACCATCATATACCTTGTCGGCCTCCTCCTGGTCCCCTTTGAACCTGACCAGGCTGAATTCGGTTTCGACTGCTCCCGGGGAAATGGAGGTCACCTTGATTCCGTGCTCTGCCAGGTCGATTCGCATGGCCTGGGTAAGCCCGTCTACGGCGAACTTGGTGGCATTGTAGACATTGCCCTTTTCATAGGCCTCTTTACCGGCTACGGAACCAATATTGACAATGTGCCCTGCTCCCTTTTTTACCATTCCGGGCGAGATCAGCCGTGTCATATAGAGCAATCCCTTGATGTTGGTATCGATCATCCGCTCCCAGTCGTCCACCACCCCCTCATGGATGTGGCTGAGCCCGACAGCCAGCCCGGCATTGTTGACCAGCAGAGCCACCTCTTCCCATTTTCCGGTAAGCTTCTCACAGGCATTATTTACTTCTTCCTGATCCCTGATATCAAAAGTGAGCGACAGCACATCTGCCACGGTTTTCGAACGGATCTCCTCCTCCAACGCTTCCAGATAAGCGGAACGGCGACCGGTAATGACCACATCAAAATCGTTCCTGGCCAGCGTTATGGCTGTTGCTCTTCCTATTCCTGCTGAAGCCCCTGTGATTAATGCAACGGGTCTCATTAAATTCTGTTTCCAACAAATGTAGAAATTATCTTATGATCTATTCACTATCTTTGCTTAGAAACAGATAAGAATATGGATCAGAATGAATCCCAGCTAAAAGAGCGAGCACTCTCCTACCTTACCCAGGATGAGCTTTATTCCATTGAATCGATGTTGGGCCGCGAGCCCACCCCATTTGAACTGAATATGTTTGCAGCCATGTGGTCTGAACATATCTCCTACAAGAGTTCCATAAAATGGCTGGAGGAGATGCCGGTGGAGGGGAGCGAAGTATACGTCCCCGCAGGCGATGAAAATGCAGGGGTTATCCACATTAACGATGAACTGGCGTGCGTGGTGAAGATGGAATCGCACAACCATCCCATTGCTGTGGATCCCAGGCAGGGGGCAGTAGGGGTTGGAAATGTGAACCGCGACCTGATTACCATGGGTGCCGAGCCGGTGGGACAGTTAAATATCCTGCGATTCGGGAATCCCAAAGAGAAACATATCCGCGACATGGTGAAAGCCGTGGTAGGGGCCCTGGGAAGCTACTCCAACAACTTCGGGGTACCGGTGGTGGGAGGTGAGATATTGTTTGACGAAAGTTACAATTTCAATCCGCTGGTCAATCTGATGGGCGTGGGAATCGTGCGTAAGGATCAGTTGATCAGGGCAACCTTTTCCGGGAAGGGCCAGGTGGTGGTATTGCTTGGAAAGAAAACTTCGGGACGTGGAGTTCATGGTGCGGGATTTGCTTCCAAGGCACTGAAGAAAAAGGGACAGATGGTACCTGAGTCTCAGGTGGCCGATCCGGCCAGTGGAAAAATTTTGATGGATTGCATCCATGAACTCAATGGGGAAGGACTGATCGCGGGCATGCAGGACATCGGTGCGGGGGGGGTGCTCTGTGCAGCGGCAGAGATGGCTTTCAGGGGAAAGAAGGGTGTGGATATTATGCTGAATGAGATGCCGCTTCTACATGAAAACATCGATGCCCTTGGAATACTGCTGTCACAGACCCAGGAGCAGATGTTGCTTTCAGCCGGCGAGGACGATTTTGCCAGGATCGCTGAAGTGGCCGGACGGTGGGAGCTTGAATGCACCCGGATCGGTTTGGTGACAGATGGAGGGGTGATCAGGATCCTGGAAGGCTCCAAAGTGTACGGCGACCTGCCGGTAAATCTGCTGGTTAGGGGCGGAGGTGCTCCGGTTTATATCAGGGATATGAAAGAGCGGGGAAAAACTCCGAGGGTCTGTTCGGCAGAAGAGGTTCCAATGCCGGGCAATCTGAAAGACATGGCCAGGAAAATCGTATCGCTGCCCAACATCGCCTCAAGAAGGTGGATCTATGAACAGTTTGATACCATGGCGGGCCTCTCTAATATGAGCAGTGAATATGCTTCCGATGCAGGCATTGTGAGGATCAATGGCCACGATCAGGCCCTGGTCGTGAGTGTAGATGGCAATTCACGATATGGAAGGCTTGAGCCAAGGAAGGGTGCCATGATCGCGGTGGTTGAGGCAGCCAGGAACATTATCTGTTCCGGTGGACGACCGGTAGCTCTGGCCGACTGTTTGAACTACGGAGATCCTTCAGATCCCTATGTTTACCGCGACTTTGCCGAAAGCGTCAAAGGGATCGGAGAGGTGTGCAGGAAAATGGAAATTCCCGTGATTGCAGGGAACGTAAGTTTCCATAACCTGACACACAATGGAGAGGATATTACTTCCGTGATCCCCACACCGGTGGTGGGCATGGTTGGGCTCCTCGACAGTTATGAAAATGTGATGACGGTGAGTTTCCGGAACAAGGGGGATATGATCTTTCTGATCGGGCGCTCCGACAATGACATTTCATCCTCGGAATACCTCTCGGTGTTCCATAACTGCAACGAATCGGCTGCTCCGAAGTTTGATCTGGAGTATGAAATGAAATTGCATCAGGTGCTCTCCAGTGTCATTGAGAAACGCCTGGTGAACTCGGCTCATGATGTATCGCTGGGAGGACTGTTTGTCAACCTGGTAGAGTGTGCTCTTCCCGGGGGACTGGGTTTCGATGTGACATCGCCGGCCGAGATCAGGGGAGATGCTTTTCTTTTTGGGGAGTCGCAAAGCAGAGTGGTGGTTAGTGTTACCCCGGAGCAGGAGACCCAGTTCCTCGATTACATGATGGAGGCTGACATTCATTTTTCAGCCCTGGGTCATGTAACCAAGGAGGAACTCAGGATCGATGATGTCTCCTTTGGGTTTATCTCCGACTATGCCCGCGATTTTGAGCATGCGCTGGAACATTTGTTAAGCGATTAAAGTTTCCCGACGGTTCTATACTATTTGTTATCTTTGGCCGTTTAAATTCAATAATGAGAAAATCATTTCTGATCATTCTGGTGCTTGCCTTTTCCATGGCTCTTTCCGGACAGGTAGAGCGGCCAAGGAACCTTACTGCATTTGACTTGAAAAGGATCCATTTTGGATTTACCGTGGGATTTAATGCCATGGATGTGGGGCTCACCAGGAACTATGATGCGGAGAATTTTCTCTATGCCGATCTGAGTCATTTATTGCCCGGTTTCCAGGTCAGCATTGTTTCGGACCTGCGTCTGAATAAGAACTGGAACCTCCGGTTTTTGCCGGGGATCAGTTTTGGATCCAGAGAGATCTATTTCTATGAGTACAGCGGTGGAGAAGTTGGAGAGGTAGCCGCTGTTAGAGATGCTGCCAACCCGGTCCCGCTGGGACCCAGTTTTCTTGACTTCCCGCTGCATTTCAAGTACCGTTCAGACAGGGTAAACAACTACAGACCCTACCTGGTGGGAGGGGTGAATTTCAGGTACGATATGTCGGCCAAAAAGCCAGGGAAGTATGACAGCGAATCCAACGAATATATGAAGTTCAAAAGGGGTGATATCTATCTGGAATTTGGTTTTGGGGTGGATTCCTACCTGAGGTATTTCAAATTTGCCCCGGAGATCAAGCTGGCCGTGGGACTGTTTAATATAATCGATCCCAACGGTAGGGTGGAGCATCCCGAGTTCGCGAACTCCATTTCACATGCCCGTTCCTACGTCCTGATGCTCAATTTCCACTTTGAGTAAGATCCGGTTTTAACCGAAGGATTCAAGCTCTTCTTTTGATTTCCGAACAGACCACCGCCACCGAGGAGGCAACATTGAGTGATTCGGACCCTAAGCCATTGATTGAGAACGAGGGGATGGAGATCCTGTGGCGGATATGGGGATCAAGTCGTTTTGAGAGGCCATGCGATTCGTTTCCGAAAAGGATCAGGGGTGCAGGTTCCAGAGCGCTCTCGTATATGTTCTCTCCTTCCAGGAAGGTTCCATAAACAGCTTTCTGTTTCATTAAAGGGTATTCCAGCAATGCCTTCAGGTCGTGGTAGTGTACCTTTACCCGGGCAATGGCTCCCATGGTGGACTGCACTACTTTGGGATTAAACAGATCGGTCGAATCGGGGGTACAAACAATGTGACCCATGCCGAACCAGTCGGCCGTGCGAATGATGGTTCCCAGGTTCCCGGGGTCGCGGATCGATTCAAAAGCGAGGACCGGCGTGTGGAGAAGTTCTTCAAGCTCCAGCGGAGAGTCAGGCATTGAAACCAGGGCCAGTACCGGCTGCGGGCTTACCAGGTTGCTTACTTTTTTGATCTCGGCCAGTGTGGCTTCCACCACCTCTGAATCTGTCGATTGCAACTGTTTTTTATTAAGGTCGATCCATTCGGCGGTGGCGTAAATTTCCCTGACCCTGAATCCGTGATCAGGGTCGGATACCGTCAGTTCTCCAACCATTTTTTCACCTTCAACCAGAAAGAG
>JAGLPR010000115.1 GCA_023137255.1 Bacteroidales bacterium
TAACAGACGATATCAGGAAGGTATTGGAGCTGGAAGCGCAAGCTATTCAGTCCATTCCAATAACCCCCGATTATGCAGAGGTAGTCCGGTTGATTTTTGACAGGGTACATAATCGCGGTGGAAAAGTGATAGCCAGTGGCATGGGAAAGGCGGGTCACGTGGCCAGTCACATGGCCACTGCCTTAAGCTCTACCGGAACTCCGGCCCTTTTCCTTCATCCCAGTGAGGCACAGCACGGCGACCTGGGAATCATCAGGGAGAACGATGTGTTGCTGGTGCTTTCCAACTCGGGAAAAACCAGGGAGATCCTTGAGCTTGTGGAGCTTACCCATGCTTTACATGCAGATATTCCTGTGGTGATTATCACAGGAAATCCGGAGGGTCCTCTGGCCAGGCAGTCCCGACTGGTGCTCTATACAGGGAATCCATCTGAGGTATGTCCCCTGGGTCTGACACCTACCACCTCGGCCACTACCATGGCGGTCATCGGGGATGTTCTTGTGGTGCTTATGATGAAGAGGATCGGATTCACAGCTAAGGATTATGCCCGGAGGCACCATGGTGGTTACCTTGGGGAAAAATCGAGGGAGGTGGGGAATGCGGATTGAGAAGAAGCAGTCGGCCGGACTTGTGATCGATATCCAGGAGAAACTCTATCCACATATGGATCAGAAAGAGGAGCTTCTTCGCAAAACCTCCACGCTACTGGAGGGTTTCAGGGTGCTTCAGATCCCGCTGTTGATTACCGAGCAGTATCCCAAAGGCCTGGGACCTACCCTGGAGCCGGTATCCCTGATCCTGGAGAGGGAGCAGGTGATTGAGAAAATCTCCTTTTCCTGTTGCGATGAGCCGGTAGTTTCAGACAAATTAAAATCCCTGGACCGCAATACCATCATTATCTGCGGCATCGAAGCGCATGTTTGTGTGCTTCAGACCGTGGTGGACCTGGTGGAACAGGGTTACAGGGCGGTGGTGGTTGAAGATTGCATCTCCTCCCGGAATCCTGTAGATAGACGGGTGGCTGTGGAACGTATGCGTTCCGAGGGCGCAATTATTACCACCTGTGAATCAGTTCTGTTTGAACTGGCAAGGGTGGCAGGAACAGACGAATTTAAAGCCATTTCAAGGCTTGTAAAATAGAGAGCACATGCAGATTTATGCAGTAGGAGAGACCATCCTGGATATTATCTTTAAAGGGGTGGAACCACAAACCGCCAAACCGGGGGGATCCTCTTTCAATGCTTCCATTACCCTGGGTCGGCTGGGAGCTCCCATCACCTTTATCAGTGAAATGGGAAACGACAGGGTGGGGGACCTGATTCAGGATTTCATGGAGCAGAACGGGGTGGACGCCAACCACCTCTCCAGGTTTGATGAGGGTCAGTCGGCCATAGCTCTGGCCTTTCTCAATGAACAGAGCGATGCCGAATACCAGTTTTACAAGGACTACCCCCACCAGAGGCTGGCTGTGGAGTTCCCCGAATTTCATGCAGATGATCTCTTGATGTTTGGCTCCTTTTATGCACTTAATCCGGGCATCAGGCCCAGGGTAAAGGAGTTGCTGGAGAAGGCGGCCGCTGCCGGTGTCACCATTATTTATGACCCGAATTTCCGAAGCACACATAATAAGGAACGGAACAAGCTGATACCCGATATTGAGGAGAACATGGGTTTTGCCACCGTGGTGCGTGCTTCCGACGAGGACCTGGTAAATATTTTTGAGGCTGGGACTCCGGATGAAGCCTGGGAAAAGGTGGGTTCATATTGTGATGCACTGGTTTACACCGCCAATGCAGAGGGGGTGCATCTTCGAACCGATGCCCTGGCGTTCCATATGGAGGTGGATCGCATTGAGCCGGTAAGCACCATCGGGGCAGGAGATACCTTTAATGCAGGATTGCTCTATGGCATATGGAAAAACGGGTATGGGAAGGAGCAGATTCGTACCCTGGATCAATCGCAGTGGGAGGAGCTGATTGGAACGGCCATCCGGTTCTCCAGGGAAGTTTGCCTGAGTTACGACAACTACCTTCCACTCGAATTTGTAGAGCAGTATAAAAAATAGCATCAGCATGGAAAAAAGATTGTTAGGAAAGTCAGGATTGCCGGTCTCGCCCATTGCCCTGGGAGCCTGGGCCATCGGGGGATGGATGTGGGGCGGAGCCGATAAGAAGGATTCCATCAGGGCCATTGAGTCGTGCCTCGATCATGGGATCACCTCCATCGATACAGCTCCCATCTATGGTTTTGGTCACTCGGAGCAGGTGCTGGGAGAGGCGATCAAAGGAAAACGGGACCGTTATGAGATCCTGACCAAGTGTGGAATGCGGTGGGAAGGCACAAAAGGAGAGTATTTCTTTACTACCAACGACAATGGCGGAATACAGAGGGATATTTATACATATTCGGGCAGGCAGAGCCTCATTGCAGAGTGCGAGGAGAGTCTGAAACGGCTGGGGACCGATTATATAGATCTCTACCAGATTCACTGGCCCGATGAAACCACTCCCATCGAGGAGGCCATGGAGGCTTTCCGGATTCTGCTGGAGCAGGGAAAGATAAGGGCTGCAGGAGTAAGCAACTATTCGGTGGAGCAGATGACCAAAGCATCTGCCGTGGTGGAACTCAGCTCCAACCAGGAACCCTACAGCATGGTTCGCAGGGAGATCGAAGAGGATGTGGTACCGTGGTGCCTGGAGAACGACTGCGGAATCCTGGCATACAGTCCGCTTCAGCGTGGATTGCTGACCGGGAAAATTACCCCTGATTATCCATTTGCACCCGGCGATTCCAGGCCCGAGACCCCCCATTTCAAGATCAATAACCTGATCCTTACCAACAAATTCCTGGAGAAGATCAGGCCCCTGGCCGAGGAGAAAGGAGCTACCCTTGCCCAGCTGGTAATAGCATGGACCCTGCGTCAGCCGGGAATTACAGTGGCTCTGGTAGGGGCCCGAACGGAGGAGCAGGTGAAGCAGAATGCCGGTGCCCTGGAGGTGGACCTGAGCGAAGAGGAGGTGGAGATGATCAACCAGAAACTGGACAAGCTTCAGCTTGAACTATGATGTTTATTGAACTATGATGATTAATTCCCAAGAGTTAATCGGCCGGTATTCTGGTTTCGGTTCAACAGCAAACCTTTGTTCCATTTTTCCCGGTAGACCTGGACAATGTTTACCTGGTCGGGGAAGATCTCTGTGAGGATCTCATTGCGGACGGATATGGTTTGGGGCGACGATACCCGTGTTGACTCCAGGTAGCACCAGATGGCATTAGATTCAGGTTCCTTTCCCAGGTAAGTAAAACCGATCTCTTCTCCGTCAGCATGGATGGCAAAACTCTCCAGTAGGTAGGCTTTCAGAAGAGTGTCTGCCCCTTCATGCTCCAGCTCGGTGGCAAGTTGTGTGTGGATCCCGGTTCTCTCAAGCAGGGCCCGGTCCAGATCATCTGGGAAAATTCGCATGGAAACTTCAAACCTCTCTGTCTGAGTATTGTACCTGACCTCGGTCAGGCTTACATAAAATTCGTGCATCAGCCATCCACCGCATATTAGCAGGATCACCATGATCCATCCAATGATTACGGGCTTTCTTATGAGCAACATAGCTTTGATTTGCACCAAACAAATATGGCAATTCTTTTGTTAACTTAAGAGATTTTAAAAACCACCATACATGAAGAGATTTACTTCAGTTCTGTTGATTGTTGGAATGGCGGCATCGCTGCTTGCCCAGGAAAAAATGGACCCCTCAAAGAATCAATTCAGGCAGATGCGTACCGAGTTTGCCACACCCAATGCCTACAGGACCGGTTCCGGGGCACCCGGACACCTTTACTGGCAGCAGCAGGCCAACTACCAGATTTCCATCGAACTGGACGATGAGAATCAGCAGATCAGAGGCAAGGAGAAGATTGAGTATATCAACCACTCGCCCGACAGGCTCGATTACCTCTGGGTACAACTGGACCAGAATGTGAGGCAGAGGGAGAGCCTCACCCGGCTTACCATGCCCTTCAGGCTGAACCAGAGGATGCATCCCTACTACATGGGCATGTTTATGAGTGACTTTGACGGTGGTTTTAAAATTGAGCATGTGGGAGACGGAAATGGCAGCGAACTGTCCTATACCATCAACTACACCATGATGCGGATCGATTTGCCGGTGCCGCTGGAACCCGGTGGAAAGGTAGAGCTGGAGATCAAATGGTGTTACAATGTGAATGACCGCATGCTCGTCGGCGGAGGCCGTTCGGGCATGGAATACTTTGCAGAGGATGACAATTACATCTATACCATTGCCCAGTTCTTTCCCAGGATGGCAGTATACAGTGAAGTGGAGGGGTGGCAGAACCATCAGTTTACCGGGAGATCCGAATTTGCACTTCCATTCGGCAACTACGATGTGGAGATTACAGTTCCGGCCGATCATGTGGTGGGAGCCACAGGAGTACTGGTGAATCCCGAAGAGGTGCTCTCCAAACAGAGGCTTGACCGTCTTGCCAAAGCGCGCAATTCGCTGGATAAGCCGGTCTTTATAGTGACCGAAGAGGAGGCAGTGAGTGCGGAGAAAGAGAAGCTGGCTTCAAAGCTTACCTGGAAGTTCCATGCCGACAATGTGAGGGACTTTGCATTTGCCAGTTCCAGAAAATTCATCTGGGATGCCATGGCTGTACAGTTCGGAGACCGGAAGGTGCTGGCCACCTCACTTTATCCCAAGGAGGGAAATCCCCTCTGGGAGAAGTACTCCACCCGGGTGGTGGCTCATACCCTCAATGTCTATTCACGTCACACATTTGATTACCCCTACCCGGTGGCTTATTCTGTGCATACCATAAATATAGGGATGGAATATCCCATGATCTGTTTCAACGGGGGACGTCCCCAGACTGATGGCACCTACCCCGAGCGGACCAAATGGGACATGATCGGGGTGATTATCCACGAGGTGGGTCATAACTATTTCCCCATGATTGTGAACTCCGATGAGCGCCAGTGGACCTGGATGGATGAGGGGCTCAACTCTTTTCTTCAGGGCATCGCAGAGCGGGAATGGGATCACGATCATCCCTCTCCCAGGGGCGTTCCTGCAGATATAGTGCCCTACATGAAAGGGGATAAATCGAACATTGCACCCATCATGGTGCAGGGCGACCTGGTGAAACAATTTATGAGCAATGCATACGATAAACCTGCCACAGGTCTGAACATTTTGCGGGAGACCATCATGGGCAGAGAGCTGTTCGATTTCGCATTCAAACAGTATGCGCAGAGGTGGATGTTCAAACACCCTACCCCTGAGGATCTGTTCCGTACCCTGGAGGATGCTTCAGCGGTGGATCTGGACTGGTTTTGGAGGGCTTGGTTCTATACCACCGATCACGTGGATATCTCCCTGGACGGGGTCACGGCCATGGAGCTGGCATCGGGCAATCCGGTCCAGGCGAAAGCCAGTAACAAGAAGAAAGCCGAAGCTGTACCTGAAGAGCTGGCAGTACAGCGAAACCGTGCTTCCATGCAATCGATGGTGGAAAAAAATCCCTCCATGAAGGATTTCTACAATGATTATGACCCCTATGCAGCTGACAAATCTGATGCTGAGGCCTATAAACGCTACCTCAGATCCTTGTCTGACACAGAGAAAGCATGGCATGCTGCAGAGGGTACCTTTTATCAGCTCGATTTTTCCAATGTGGGCGGGATGGTGATGCCGCTGGTGATCCGGTTTGAATTTGCGGATGGAACCCGGGAGCTTATTAGGATTCCGGCCGAAGTCTGGAACCAGAACAACCTCAAGACCTCCAAGGTATTCCTGCTGGAGAAAGAGGTGGTATCAGTTACCCTGGATCCCTTCCTGGAAACAGCCGATTGTGATATGGGAAACAACCACTGGCCCTCCCGGATTGAGGAAAGTCGTTTTGAACTCTATAAACGCTCGGGAAGAGGAGCCGGAGGTTCCAATCCCATGCAGGAGCGGTAGACTCAGACCAGTATATTCTCTATGTAAGCAAGTTCGTCCCTGCTTAGATCCAGGTTATTAACTGTGGCTGCATTGGCTTCCATCTGGGCCACCGAACTTGCACCGATCAGAACCGAAGTGATCTGTTTTCTGCTCAGTATCCATGCCAGGGCCAACTGGGCCAGGGTCTGACCACGCTGTTCGGCATGCTGATTCAGTGCCTTCACTTTCACCATGGTATCCGGATCAAGATTCTCCTTATTGAGAAATATGCTTTCACTGGCGATCCTTGAACCTTCAGGAATGCCGTTCAGGTAACGGTCGGTAAGCAGTCCCTGTGCCAGCGGGCTGAACGGGATGCATCCCACCCCACGCTTCTCAAGAACATCCAGCAATCCGTTCTCCACCCACCGGTCGAACATGTTGTACCGGGGCTGGTGGATCAGGCAGGGGGTCCCCAGCTGTTCCAGTATGTCCACAGCCCTGGTGGTCTGTTCCGCATCATAATTTGAGATGCCCACATAGAGGGCTTTCCCCTGCTGCACCGCACTGTGCAGCGCCATCATGGTCTCTTCAAGGGGAGTATCGGGATCGGGTCTGTGTGAGTAGAAGATATCCACGTAATCGAGTCCCATTCTTTTCAGGCTCTGGTTGAGACTGGCCATAAGGTATTTGCGGCTGCCCCACTCGCCGTAGGGCCCATCCCACATCAGGTACCCTGCCTTGGTGGAGATGATTAGTTCATCGCGGTAGGGAGCCAGTTCCGATTGCATCACACTCTTCAGGTTAGATTCGGCGCTGCCTGGTGAAGGTCCGTAGTTGTTGGCCAGGTCGAAGTGGGTGATCCCCAGGTCGAATGCCCTGAGCAGGATCTCTTTCATGGTCTGAAAGTCATCTTTACTCCCGAAGTTGTGCCAGAGTCCAAGCGAAACGGCCGGCAACAAGAGTCCGCTTTTACCACAGCGCTTGTATTTCATCTGATCGTACCTGGTCTTGGATGCAAAGTGTGCCATAGGTGATGGTTTTAGATTATCTCTTAAAGAGTGGAATTTTATAAAAAACAGAGTAGGTAATCCCGAAACTGCTATCTTTTCCCCCGGTTCCGAATCCGGGCACAAGTTGTGGTTTAACCAGGGGATCCATGTCAGGATTCAGCAGGATCTTATAACGCAAGGACCAACCTATGAAAAAATTAGGCATCAGCTCTGCCTTTACTCCAGCCACCAGTTCCACCCAGTGTCCTTTTAGCTCCTTTTCATAGGAGTCGTACTCAAAATCTCCCCAGTAACCATTCAGTATGAGGATATCTTCGGCGCTGTGGCTGAAAACAGATACCCCGTAGCGGGCCCCGGCTGTGAAGGAGTGATGTTGCGAGCGGTCTTTTCCTGACAGAAGGTTGTAATCGAACCCGGCGCGGGCATAGATTCCACTTGCAGAGTAGTTGAACAGCTCCTCACTTTCAGAAATGCTGTTGTATCCAATTTCAAATACAGGGTAGAGGTTTCTGTAAATTTCAAAATCGACCGACGCTTCAGCTCCCATCTCTGAAGGATCGGCGAGGATGAAGACAAAGCGGGCAAGGTCTATCCCGAAACGGGGACCGTAAGTCCGCAGTGTATCCTGTCCGGCAACGGGTTGCCACATGGCCATCATAAACAGCAGCAGCAGACCAGCTTTAAAAATAGAGCCAGATATGTTCATCAACCTCTTCAAGAGATGTGTTAATTAATGGGTTTATAATGGTATCCTTCACAATCACCCCTTCTTCATACTGAATGTCGTTAAGGGTAAACAGGTTTCCGAATCCGCAGGTGTAGGAGATCAGATACACCTCGGAGCTGTGTGTGAGCTTGAGTGTGAGGTTGAGTGTATCTGCCTCGTTATTTACCTGGAAAACGAAGTTGGAGTAATTGTGGTGGGGATCCAGTGGCAGGATGATCTCTGAGACATCTATGGAATCATAGAGGAGGTAGATAGGTTGATCTTCCCTGATTCCATAGACTGTAACTCCTGAAATTGTGGTATCAGAGACAATGTCGTTAGTTTCGGTTTTGAAGCTGGCCACCAGCTCCGAAACACTGTCCTCAAAGCAAATATCCTGCGAAGTGCAGGAGAATGCAAGTAGAGACAGCAGCAGGAACAACAGTGGTGGTTTCATCATTTGCAGGTTCAGTCTGTTTCCTTCAGGGAGGTCCCGCTCATCAATGCATCCATCAAAGAATCGTACTGTTTCTTTTGGGCAGCAACAGTGATGGTGAACAGGATCAATAGTCCCGCAAGGGTCAATTTTCTCATGATATTCAATTTTGGCTTTGCAAGAAGCAAATCTAACAAATTTTCAGTCTGCCGGGGCATGTCCGAGGATCTCCCCGATGATTTTATTGATCTCATCCGCCCGGGTAATCATCATCATGTGTGATCCATCCTCCAGCAGGTAGTCATATTCAATGTTTTTGAGGGGAATGGTATGGTCCTTATCACCATGGATATGAACGATCTGCTGAGGGTATTCGGTCCTTTCCCAGTTGATAATCATATCCACTGTCCTTTTCAGGTAAAGCGGATCCTTGGCCTTCAGCATATCCTTGAAGGTCTGCTTGTCGTGCTTGCGATCGGGTTCTACAATTCCCTGCAGCAGCCTGGCCCCGCCCTTGGTAAGCCGCTTTGAAATGATGCGGTTCAGCCGGAAGTCCTGCTGAAAGGTATACCTGTTTGGAAGTTCCTCTGTGGTCTTGGCACTGGAAATAATGATGGTTCTCAGGGGATCGATGGTGTCGGTAAGTTCTGTACAGATCATTCCTCCAAGTGAAACACCCACCAGGATGTAGTGGGAGGTGGTATCTATCTGTGCAATGAATCGTCCGGCGAACTCTGACATGCTCTCCCGTTTCTCAGGGACCGGGTAGGAGATATGAACCGTATCGTAACCGGTAGGTACCTCCAGGTGCTTGAACAACCTGGCATCAGATCCCTGTCCCGGAAACAGGTAGATGATGGTATCTCCTCCGGGAGGATTGATTCCCCGTAATCCGGTGGATACCAGCAATATCACGCAGACAAGGTAAAAGCTTCTCAAAATTAATCTACAGTTGTATTATCGGCTTCCGCAAGCACATTGGCGTAATCGATGCAATACCGTATGTCCTCTTCCGAAAAATGGCCCGCCGCATAGCCCTGTTTATCAATAACGGCCATGTATTTCCGGTAGTGTGCCGGGGCATCGGTATCTGCAAATTCCCTGACTGAGCGTATCCCGGCCTCATAGACCACCCTGGCAAAAACGCCACCCACCCCGGTGATTCTGGAGAGGTCGCAAAGTGCATGCAGCTCTTTCAGTCGGGCTACCGGAATCCCGGTTTCTGAATATACTCCGGACTGTTGCGGACCGGATTGTACCCTCTCAAAAAAATCTCTGGTATTCAAAATCCCCTTCGATTTCAAGACCTCGGCGTACTCATAAGGGATCCCGGGAAACCCGGAGAGGGGGAAGGGCCTGGCCAGGTAAGAGCCCGCTTCCCGTTTCAGAAGAACCAGGTAATCCACTGATAAACCCGACTCAGCCGAAAATGTATGCAGTTTTGATTTTGATCCCAGAATCCGGATAAGTTCTCCCAGGTTTGAAATTCCTGCTATTCGGAGCACTCCAAACCTAAGATCCATTTCATGGTGGAGTTCCACCCGGCCGGGCAACATTTTCCGGTTCCGGGTCAGCTGCTCAAACCGCTCCATTCCGATCTGATCGGGGTCAAGGGTATACCTCTTCATTTGTTGCTGTTATTCAGTTCCCAGCAGCACGATGTCATATTCAGAATCCAGTTCTACCTTTCCTTTTTTCACCAGTAGCAATGATCCTGAGTAGTAATCGACCAGCCTGCTTCCCTCTTCGAATACACCAAAGACATCGATGGTAAGCTTCCCGGGCTTCAGATCCAGGCCCGCCACAATGCGGTCGCTCTTTCCATCTTTCTCATAGATCCTTGAAAAGAAGTAGGGATCCTTTGAAATCATCTGGTGAACTCCTGCACCCACCGCCGGGTGGTCCCTGCGGAAACGCCCCAGTTTCTGGTAGTGTTCCAGAACCTCACCCACAGCCACACCGTTCCGGACTTTGTTGGATTCTATCTCCTCCCAGTTCATATTGCTTCTCAGGGTGGCATCTCCATGGGTTCCGGGAATGACCAGCTTCCGGCTGCTTTCATCTCCATAATATACCTGCGATGCTCCCGGACAAAGCAGTAGTTTGGTTCCCGCTTCCATCGCTCTATTCCGATCCCTGTCGAAGGGACCCCCGTCATCGTGTGAGCTGAGATAATTCAGGACACCCACCTCTTTTAGCTCCTTATGAAGCAGGGCAGAATAGGAGGAGAATAGCTTTTCATAGGACATTTTTGCACTCTCTTTGAACTCAAAGTTGATCATGGAGTTGATGCTGTGATCATAGAAATCAACCTCCCGGTCGCCAAAATTATAAATCCTTCCGGATGAGATTCCATATCCATATACCTCCGCCACCATAAAGAAATTATTGTCGTCCAGCACTTTATCGGGATGAGCCTTTTTCCACTCTGTAAAGGCAGCCTGAGCTTCCTTACCCAGTTCACTCCAGATTCCCTCTTCGATGTGTTTGGCAGTATCGAGTCTGTATCCGTCAATGCCGTATTTCCGGATAAAATCGGTGAGCCACTTGATGAGGTAGTACCTGGGGGCCCTGGGATATCCGGTGCGCTCAAAAAATGCCTCCAGTTCAGAGGTCTCTTTTTCCAGTCTTCCTTCCTGCTCCCATTTTTCCAGCAGCTGAGGAGGAAGATCCACAGCTTGATCCGATTCAGTGCGAATGTCGGGCAGGTTCTTTACCAGGGTGCAGCTTACTGTGCTTTCATAATCCTGGTAGGTACACTGAGGGCTTGTCCTTACCCACTCGTCGGGCCAGACCGGGTCGATTTCTGTGACCGGTCCGCAATGGTTGATGATCACATCCATCACCACACGGATTCCGTGTGCATGAGCGGTCTCCACCAGCTTCTTCAAATCCGCTTCGGTGCCGAAATTGGGATCGATGCTGGTCCAGTCGCCGATCCAGTAACCATGAAACCCGTAGGTGACCCCGGTCCCCTCATCGGTGCCCCCGTGGATCTGTTCGAACCAGGGAGTCATCCAAAGGGCTGTGATCCCGAGCCGGTCAAAGTAGCCCTCCTCGATTTTCTGAATCACCCCTTTGATGTCACCTCCCTCAAAACCCCTAAGCAGGGCAGTCTCCCGCGTCCTGTCAAAATTAACATCGTTGCCGGGATCGCCATTGAAAAAACGGTCGGTAAGCAGGAAGTATACGTTGGCACTCTTCCAGGTAAAAGGAGCCGTGGGGCCGGTCTCCCCAAGCGCCTGAACATTGCTGCAGGAAGCGAAAATTCCGAGTCCGGCCAGTCCATACAGGATGCTGAATATCAATACTTTTCTCATGTGTTATGGTTTTAGAATGATTTTTCCTTCAGACATGTTTTGCCGGTACTCTGCCAGCGCCTCTTCCACCTTCGCCAGCGGAGTGGTGTGGTGGATGTGCGAGGTAAGTTCGTTGCCCAGGTGTTTTTTAACCTGCTTAATGAACCTCAGTTTAAACAGCATATTGTGCTTTTGCAACCAGTTTCCCAGCTGGAATCCGACAATCTCCTTATTCTTTCTGATCAGTTCTCCTGCATCGGCGGTGATGGATTCCCCGGATAGCCTGGCATAGGCCACCAGTGTTGTGCCATCGGGCGCTGCCCTCAACAGAAGGGATGTATAGCTGCCGGTGACTGCATCCAGGAAGAGAGTGGCTCCCAGCTTCTCTGCAAGCTGTTTAAGATCAGACTCAAAGGAGCTGCTGGTGCTGTTCAGAACATGGGTGGCACCAAGCGCTTTCAAGGCATCCATGTGCTCTTCCTTCCTGACAATATTGATCAGAGGGATTCCGCTTCTCTGGCACATCCGGATCAGCATTTTCCCCAGGGAACTTGCGGCGGCATTGTTGACCATGGCCCTGTGTTTTCCCTCTCTGGCCAGGAGAATAAATGCCATCGCTGTCATGGGATTGACCAGCATCATCGATCCCTGTTCCATGGAAATATTTCGTGGAAGGGGCACTGTATGCATCGCTGAGGTGACCATATATTCTGCCCAGGTACCGTCGCCTCCCGAATTGGGAGAACAAGCCACCCTTTTTCCCATCCTGAGTCCCGGCATAATTCCTCCGCCCGACCGGACCACGGTGCCACTTCCTTCAAGTCCCGGAGTAAACGGGTACTTCCGTTCAAGGTAGCCACCGCTTAGCAGGGCCAGGTCGGAAGGATTGATGGGCGAAGCGTCCATCTTCACCACTACTTCACCTCGCCCGGGACGGGGAACATCTATCTCTTCAATACTTAGTCTGCCACCAGCCTCCTTTTGCCTGGCGGCCAGCATCTTTTCGGGCATGCGGTCTCTTGTGTTACTCATTGCTTCATTCCTGTTTTGATTGCTTAAGCTTCATACTCTGCCTGATGCGCTCCATGGCGCTGAGGGGTGTTTCCCTCTCAATATCTATCACATTACCGGCCTTGATCCCCCAGTGCTTTATCACCTCACTTAATACCTGTTCCCTGACGCTCCACAACTGAACCATTCCTTTTCTCTCTGTCAGCATATCCAGTGTGCCGGACCAGCCTGACCCTTCCAGCTCCATGGGTCCCACCTCGTCTATCACCAAAACTTCCGGCTGCTTCTCCAGGCTGCTTTCTATCCACTTCCTGCCCTGGTAAAAGGCATCCGGATTGAACCAGAACCTACGGTAGCTGAACCATCCTTCCTTCTCCCTGTCGGAAGCCATGGGTACCTGCATGCCGGTTCTGATCCGGGTGAGCTTAAAACCCGATCTCCTGCCCGATGAGAAGGTACCCGGACAGAGAAATCCCTCTACCGTTTTCCCTTCCTTTCTGAGTAGTTCAACCAGCGTGGAGAGGAAGGTGGATTTTCCACCCTGAACCGGTCCGGTAACCATGAAGATGGAGTGGTAAGGATCTGTGCCAGCCATTGAAGCGTAAAAATACAATATCTATTTGAGGGTGTGGCGGCCATCGGGTAGAAATGTAATCTCCGGGAGACGTTGACTGGATTGAAACAGGTTGTAGGCAGTAAGCAGGTCGCTCCAGAGATTCACCCGGTCCGCATCATCGCTGTACCTCTCAAGCAAGCGGTCAAAATTCTCCCGGTTCAGTCTTGCCGGGTAGATGGTGATGGGAATGCGCATCTGTCCACCGCTCTTTGCCTCCACACAGAGAATATATAGCTCCTTGATCACCTCATCGGTGAGGGGAAGGCACCCGATGGTTACACACGATCCGTGTATGCATATGTCCCCTCCCAGGTTCCCCTGTACACCCAGGATCCGGTCGGAGCGGTTGGGGTAGTTAATGCATATGGAGAGGTGAAAGCTGCTCCATGGATTGTAGGCAGAGATGTGGTAAAACCCTTCGGGAATCTGCAGGTCTCCCTGCCTTCGTTTGGGTCCCACTTCACCGGAAGTTTGACAAATGTTATAGGTGTTCAGTTTTTCAAACCGATCTCCACTGCTGCTTCTTGCCCAGGTTTCCAGCTTCTTCTCCTGTTTGTAAGCCACCAGGTAGAGTTCAAGCTCTGCGGGATCAAGTCCGTTTGCCTCCAGCAACTGAGCCACCCCTTCCCATTTCTCC
Source organism: Bacteroidales bacterium (assembly GCA_023137255.1). Lineage (GTDB taxonomy): Bacteria > Bacteroidota > Bacteroidia > Bacteroidales. The sequence continues at coordinate 13,658 of JAGLPR010000115.1, forward strand.
CGGTAGGCTTCTCTGACGCGGGGATAGGATTGCTGGGACTCTTTAAATCCGGACTGCCCGGGGCAGAGGGCCACAAAGGCAAGAAAGAGGAGCGAGGTAACAGATCGTTTACCCAAGGGGATTGAAGTTTTTCATAGTCAGGGTGGCAGCCTCTTTGATCCGCGACAGTGCCAGCTCCACATGTGACTGGCTAACATAGGTCTGACCTATAATCATCCTGATGATGTAGTGACCGTCTACTTTGGTGTGGGTCAGAAAAAGTTCTCCTGAGCGGTTGATCTCCTCCAGGAAGGCCTCGTTCAGCTGGTTTACTGCTTCAGGATCTGTCACCCCGTCGGGCTGTAGCCGGAAACAGGAGAAATTCAGGAAGGGCTCCACCGGCATGACCAATCCATCCATGGTACCCAGGACTTCACAGAAATAACTGTTCAGACGGATATGCTCCCGCAGTTTTTCCCGGATACCTTCCACTCCGTAACTCCGGATCACGAACCAGAGCTTCAGCGCCCGGAACCTTCTTCCCAGGGGAACGCTCCAGTCGCGGTAGTCATTCACCCTGCCCCTCGATTTTGTTTTCAGGTATTCGGGGAGCACCTCAAAGCTTTTGATCAGCAGACCGGCATCTTTCACGAAATAGACCGAACAATCGAAATTGGTGAACATCCATTTATGAGGATTGAAAACAAAGCTGTCTGCCTGTTCGATTCCCTCAATCATCCATCTGTATTCGGGCAGCAGCAGGGCGGTCCCGGCATAGGCGGCATCCACATGCAGCCAGATCCCCTCTTTTTTGCATATAGCTGCTATCTCTTTTAGCGGATCCACAGCCAGGGTCCCGGTGGTTCCCAGGGTGGCCACCACCGCACACGGTTTCAGACCCCGCTCCAGGTCCTGCCCGATCACCTTCTTCAGAAGGGAGGGATCCATCTGCAACTTTGGGTCCGTTCCGACCTTTACCAGGTTTCTCTTTCCAATGCCGCAAACACCTATCGCCTTTTCGATGGATGAATGGGTCTCGGCAGAACCGTAGATCCTGAGGTTGCCGGGCACCCCCTCGTCGTTGGAGCGGAATCCGGTGGCCACCTCCCTGGCTGTGATCAGTGCCACCAGGGAAGCCGATGAGGCGCTGTCCTGGATCACTCCTTCAAAACCTGAGGGAATGCCCATGGCATCGCGCAGCCACTCCACCATGCGCTGCTCCAGTTCTGCTGCGGCAGGGGAGGTGTCCCAGATCATGCACTGTGCCCCGATGGCCGAGGTAATGGATTCGGCCAGCACCGATTCCACCGAAGAGTTTGCTGGGAAATAGGCGTGGAAACCGGGGTGCTGCCAGTGTGTAATTCCGGGAAGAATGGTGCTGTCCAGATCCTCCATGATCTTTTCCATCGGTTCGGGGAGCAGGGGAGCCTCCTGGGGAATGGCATGGTATATCTCCCCGGGAGCCACCTGTGCCTTGACCGGAAATTTGGTGATGTTGTTCAGGTAGTGGTCGATCCACCCGATGACCGGGTCGGAGTGTTCTTTAAAGTCTTTGGGATCCAGCATGTGATTTTAAAGTTAGGAATTAAATCTTACCACTGATATCGTATGTGTGCGTGGAACCAGAGTCTACTGTACAAAATATCGAATGGACTTGAAGATCATATCGGCCGCAAAATAGGCAAAAGCCAGAGCAAAAATCTTAAATAGGACGGGGATCACCCTGGGCCTGGAAAGGATCCTTCTGAAGCGTGAGAACAGATAGGCCACCACCATCGTGGAGATCAGCCACCCCAGCTGGACCAAAGCCATGAAAAGGTACTCCCCAAGATTGACCTGACTGCCAAGCAGGATCGCTTTGGGGATACAGATGGTGATCCAGTAGGTCCATAAGACTCCGTTAGACAGGATCATCAGGATAATTTTCCAGAAACCAAAATGAACCTTTTCTCCCGTATCCAGCGATTTTACCTTCCAGAGGGAGATGGAGATCCAGACCAGGATAACAGCACCGGCCAGGGACAATCCCCTGAAAAACGCTTCGTTAAAACCGAGAGAAGCGAGGATCAGCAGGCTGATCACGGCCACCACGGATTCGGTGACCAGGGCGATGAAAATAATTCTCAGGCTTTTGAGGTATCCCGATTGCAGCACCTCGGTAAAGACGGCTGTGATTACAGGACCCGGGATCATGCCCCCGATAAGGCCCAGCATACATGCAATGATAAGTTCGTGGATCATAAGCTCTGGTGTTCCCTACAATGAAATGATTTTTGTTTTCATCCCCCCGAAAATACATAAAACAGTCCGATTTTGTATATTAGTGAGTTTATTAAACTGTCACCAAATCTAACCCTATGAAATACCTGTCGATTCTATTGCTGGCCATCTCGGCCACACTGTTTGCTCAGAAAACAGATGATCTATTCTCTGAGACTACCTTTAATGGACTGGAACTGCGGAACATCGGTCCGGCATTCACCTCGGGACGCATTGCAGATATAGCTGTCAACCCCGACGATGAGAGTATCTGGTATGTGGCCGTGGGTTCCGGCGGGGTGTGGAAAACAGTAAACGCAGGAGTTACCTGGACCCCTGTGTTTGACAGCCAGGCCTCCTATTCCATTGGTTGCGTAAGCATCGATCCTAACAACTCCCATACCATCTGGGTGGGTACCGGAGAGAATGTGGGAGGAAGACATGTGGGTTACGGAGACGGGATCTACCGAAGCCTGGACGACGGGAAGAGCTGGACAAATATGGGCTTGAAGGAGTCGGAGCATATTTCCAAGATTATTGTGCATCCTGAAAATTCCAATGTGGTATTTGTGGCTGTCCAGGGACCCCTGTGGAAACAGGGCGGTGAGCGTGGCCTCTATAAGACCACTGATGGCGGAAAGAGCTGGAACAAGGTACTGGGAGGAAACCAGTGGACCGGGGTCACCGATCTGGTGATGGATCCGGAAAATCCCGACTGGCTCTATGCAGCCACCTGGCAGCGCCACCGCAATGTGGCTTCCTACATTGGCGGGGGACCCGGTTCAGGGATCCACCGGAGCACCGATGGGGGTAAGACCTGGGAGAAGATGACTTCGGGCATTCCGGAATCCGGCCTGGGCAAGATCGGTCTGGCCATTTCACCTTTCAACAGTGATGTGGTCTACGCCGCCATCGAGCTGGACCGCAGGACAGGGGGAGTATTTATATCAGAAAACCGTGGGGTGACCTGGAAGAAGCAGTCCGATGCGGTGGCAGGTGCCACGGGTCCACACTACTACCAGGAGCTTTATGCATCGCCGCATCACGAAGGAACGATCTACCTGGTGGATGTGAGAATCCAGGTATCGGACGATCATGGCCTTACATTTCGCAGGCTCAAAGAGCAGTCCAAACACTCCGACAGCCACTCCATCAACTTCCTGAAAGGGGATTCCGATTACCTGCTGGTGGGAACCGACGGGGGGATCTATGAAAGCTTTGATCTGGCTGAGAACTGGAGGTTTATAAACAATCTCCCCCTTACCCAGTACTATAAAGTGGCTGTGGACGATTCAGCACCGTTCTATAATATTTACGGGGGCACCCAGGATAACGGTTCCCACGGGGGACCGGTAAGGACCAACAATGTACATGGAATCAGGAATGCTGACTGGTACTTTATTCTGGGAGCGGATGGTCACCAGCCGGCCACCGAGCCGGGGAACCCCGACATAGTTTATGCCGAATCGCAGCAGGGAGTTATGTACCGCACCGACCGCACCACCGGGGAGGTGGTTTATATTCAACCCCAGGCTGGAACCGGTGAACCCTTTGAACGATTTAACTGGGACACTCCCATATTGGTGAGTCCGCATAATCCGGCCAGGATCTTTACCGGTTCCTACCGGGTCTGGCGATCCGAGAACCGGGGCGACAGCTGGAGTACCATATCAGGCGATCTGACACGCAACCAGGAGCGATTGGAGCTGCCCATCATGAGCAAAGTGCAGAGCTGGGACAATGCATGGGACCTCGGTGCCATGTCGACCTACAACACCATCACCTCCCTGGCTGAATCGCCGGTGCAGCAGGGCCTGATCTATGCAGGAACCGATGACGGGATTATCCAGGTGACCGAGGATGGAGGTGCGAACTGGAGAAAGCTGGAGGTGGGCTCCATCAAAGGAGTTCCGGCTACCGCTTTTGTAAATGACCTGAGGGCCGACCTGTTTGATGCAAGAACTGTATATGCAGCGCTGGACAACCATAAATTCGGGGATTTCAACCCCTACCTCATCAAAAGCACCGATGCAGGAAAGAGCTGGAGGTCCATTGCCGGAAACATTCCGGACCGAACTTTGGTTTGGCGCCTGGTTCAGGACCATGAAAAGAGGGACCTGCTCTTTGCAGCCACCGAATTTGGAATCTACTTTACAGTGGACGGTGGCAAGAAGTGGGTGCAGCTTAAGGGTGGAGTACCGACCATCTCATTTCGCGATATTACCATCCAGCGAAGGGAGAATGACCTGGTGGCTGCCTCCTTCGGAAGGAGCTTTTTTGTGCTGGACGACATCACACCCCTGCGTAGTGTGAATTCTGAGATGCTGAAACAAAAGGCGGTGGTTTTCCCGGTGAAGGATCCCTGGCTTTATGTGCCCAGGCAGGTGGCGGGTGCCCAGGGCGCATCAGATTACAGGGCCAAAAATCCACCTTATGGAGCTGTCTTTACCTACTACCTGAAGGAGGATCTTAAATCGCTGAAAGCCCAAAGAGCCTCAGCCGAAAAAGCCCTGGAAGAGGGTGCCTCTGTTCATTTCCCGGGATGGGAGGATCTGGATAAAGAAAAGGCCGAAGAGGCACCCTACCTCCTCTTTACCATCAAGGATAGGGACGGGAAAATCGTAAACCATGTGAAGGGCCCGGCCGGCAAGGGAATACACAGGGTAAGCTGGGGTCTGGATCACGCCTCAAAAAGCAACATCAGCCTGGATCTGCCCCAGGATACAACTGCGCCCGGTTCCGGATTTAATGTTATGCCCGGGGAATACAGTGTGACCATGCATGCAGTTCAGGAGGGGGTCGTTACACCCCTGTCTGCGTCCCAGTCTTTTAAGGTGAAACAGCTTTATAAAGGAGCTCTTGAGCCTGCTTCCTATGGGGAGATTGACCGGTTCAGGCTGGAACTGGAGGCGTTCGACCAGGAGCTTGGAAAGGTGACCAAACAGCTGCCAAATTCTGCAAAAAAAGTGGCTGCAATGAAAAAGGCGTGCCTTAGTCTTGACAGGGATACCCCGGAACTGCTGCAGCGCATCTACGAACTGGATGCCCTGTTCCGAAAACTGGGTGTGCAGGTAAACGGACACCCTTCGAAAAGCGAAGTAGGAGAAAAACAGGCACCCACACCCCGCACCAGGTACTTTACGGCATCCAGGGGACTCAACTCCATGTACGGACCCACAGGGATGCATAAGGAGAGTCTGGAGCTGGGCAGGCAGGAGCTGGAACCGATCAGGGCCGATTTGGAAAGGATCACCGGTGAGCTTATCCCGGAACTGGAGAATGCACTCAGAGAGGCGGGTGCCCT
>JAGLPR010000116.1 GCA_023137255.1 Bacteroidales bacterium
AAAAATTGCTTTCTTTAACCCTTCTGATTATGAGACGAAATAGTAAAAAAATTGGCAGAGTCCTCTTCCTGTCAGGGGTAGTTGTGACTGCACTGCTAATAAGCCTTGGCAACAAAGCGGTAATATCCACATCTACTGACGACTATTGTGCCTCCTGCCACATACATCCGCATTCAACCCAGAGCTGGAAACTCTCCACCCACTACGATAACAAACGAGGCATACATGTGCACTGCGTGGATTGCCACCTTCCGCCCCATGGCGAAGGATATCTGGTCGAAAAAGCGAAAACCGGTGCCCGTGATGTGTGGGCCAAATGGTTCAATGATCCTGAAAGCTTTAATTGGGACGCTAAATCACAGATCGAGCATGCCAAGGGACACTCCTTTGAGGCTTCCTGTATCCATTGCCACCAGAATAACTATCCGTTGGGGCTGACCAAGGAGGGACGTGAGGCCCACCTTTACTACGAACAACAGGCCGGGGAACTGCATTGCATCAACTGCCACATCACTGTAGGGCACTACGATCCCGACAGGCTGCATGCAAAGAATACAGATTTTGGCATCGTTGAAACTGTGGAAACTGAACTCTATACTGAACCTGGAGTGATGGATGGTCTGAACGATTTTACAGAGTACATTCCTGGATCCGCGGTAAGTTTTGAAATGGTGGCCATTCAGGGAGGTTCTTTCCAGATGGGAAGTCCGGACGATGAGCCGTTCAGAAATGTGGACGAGGGACCGGTCAGGGAGGTAAAAGTCGATCCATTCTTCATGGCAAAGATTGAGGTTTCATGGAACGAATACATGGCATTCTTTAAGCAGACAGGCGCGAAGGGGAAAACTTCGGATGCCTATCTGAATGTGGTAAATGATGACGTCGATGCCATATCAGGACCCACTCCTCCATGGGGTGCTCCCGACCAGGGTTGGGGAAAGGGTTCCTTGCCGGCCATCACCATGACCCACCATGCAGCTGAGGTATACTGCCAGTGGCTGACCAAGATTACTGGCAAAACTTACAGGCTGCCCACCGAAGCTGAATGGGAATATGCAGCCAGGGGAGGTTCAGAAACTCCTTACTACTTTGAAGGCGATCCCAAGCGATTTGTAAAACAGGGAGTGCGAAACAAGCTGTTTGGAGTGGATACCGCAGGTATTAACAGCTACGTTGCCTATATGGAAAACAGCAGGGCCAGGTCAATACCTCCGGAGGTCAAAATGGAGAATCCATTCGGACTGGTAAACATGCTTGGAAACGTGGCCGAGTTCTGTTCGGACTGGTATGCTGAGAAAGCCTATTCGCAAAAAAGCAACGGGGTACTGACTAATCCCGGGGGACCTGCAGAAGGCGAAGAGCATGTGATCCGCGGGGGTTCCTACCGGGATGGTGCCGACAGGGTGCGTTCTGCTTCCAGAGATTATACAAGAACCGTGTCCTGGTTAAAGACCGATCCCCAGATGCCCAAGAGTATCTGGTGGTACTCCGATTGTCTCTATGTGGGATTCAGGGTGGTATGTGAATACAATGAAACAGAATAAAGACTAACTTACTTCAATATTTCTTTACACCATTAACAACTATCAATATGGGATCAACTAACAAAAGTAGCAGACGCAGGTTCCTTGGGAACACTGCAGCCATTGGCGCCATCGGTGCCATCGGCGCAAGTCAACTGATTAAATCATGCACTTCTGATACGGAACCGAAAACAGGTCCGGTAATAGAACCAACCATCCTTCCAGTGGCTCCAGACGGGCAGCCCATCAGAGCGGGTGTAGTGGGTTGTGGCGGACGCGGTTCAGGAGCAGCCATTGACTTCCTCAATGCGGGTCCAAACCTGAGCATTGTAGCCATCGCCGATGTATTCCAGGACAGGATCGACGGTATCCGGAAAAAACTGAAAGACCAAAAGGATGTTGAGCTACCCGATGCCAACTGCTTTGTGGGTTTTGATGCCTATAAAAAACTGCTTGAGGTAGATCTGGACATGGTGATCCTGGCCACTCCTCCTTATTTCCGTCCCGAACATTTCCAGGCCTGTGTGGAAGCACGCAAACATGTATTTATGGAGAAGCCGGTGGCCGTGGACCCGGTGGGAGCACGTGCCGTAATGGCCGCCTCCAAGCAGGCAGAAGCTGCAGGCTTATGCGTGGTAACCGGAACCCAGCGCCGCCACTCATGGAACTACCAGAATGTAGTGGCTCGCATCAACGCAGGAATGATTGGTGATATCGTTTCCTCCAACGTATACTGGAACCAGAACAAACTGTGGCACAAAGATAAGCAGCCCGACTGGACCGAAATGGAGTTTATGCTCCGTGACTGGGTGAACTGGACCTGGCTCTCGGGCGACCACATTGTGGAGCAACACGTTCACAACATTGATGTAAGCAACTGGTTCGTGGGAGGCCATCCGCTGGAAGCAGTGGGAATGGGATCCAGGCTGAGAAGACCTACTGGTGACTGCTACGACAACTTCAGTGTGGACTTTATCTACGACAAAAGCGTTCACATGCACTCCATGTGCCGTCAGATTAACGACTGTGCCACCAGTGTGAGCGAACAACTCAGGGGTACCAAAGGGTATACAGATTGCGAAGAAACTATCTGGGATCCTGCAGGTAATCCTCTATACACTTGGGAATCCCCTGTGGACGCCGCCGGGGAAAAGACCGAAAACAGCCCCCATGTACAGGAGCACATCGATTTGGTCACCGCCATCCGGACAGGAAACCAGATTGTGGAAGCGGAAGAGACTGCCATTTCTGTTTTGACTGCCATCATGGGACGCGAATCGGCCTATACCGGCAAGAAGGTGACCTGGGAAGAGATGATGGGATCGGATATGGTACTGGGGCCTAAAGGGGAAATGAAGTTGGGACCGGTCGATATGGAGGCTGTGATTCCCATTGCAGGTTCTGCACCAGCCTAATCATTCATCCTCTTCGCCTTTGAAACGGCTTATAAAATTTGAAAACGGGTTGCTCTGGAAGGAACAACCCGTTTTTCTATCTTCCCTATTTGAGATTTAAGGGATGCTACTTAAAA
>JAGLPR010000117.1 GCA_023137255.1 Bacteroidales bacterium
GATCTTGCCGGTCACCGAGCGGTCCACCTTATTGGTCAGCCAGTCTTTGCAGGCCACGGCTTCCAGCTGCATGACTCCCTCAAGGTCCTTGGCAATGTTGCTGACTTTATAAGGAATTCTTTTGTGGCGGGTATTCAGTGTACGGTCGTCCATCACCGTGCGCGGCGGCTTTCCAAACATATCCACCAGCTCCAGGTCCATGGGCTTCTCCCCTGTTTTCTCACTTTCGAATACAAAACGGTGATCGTTGGTGATCTCCCCGATGATGTAAATGGGTGCCCGTTCCCGCTGGGCAATCTGCACCAGCTCCTCCACATCTTCGGCATTGATCACCAGTCCCATGCGCTCCTGCGATTCGTTACCAATGATCTCTTTGGCCGACAGGGTGGGGTCGCCCACCGGCAGCTTATCCAGGTTTATCTTTCCGCCGGTTTCTTCCACCAGTTCGGATAGACAGTTGAGGTGGCCGCCGGCCCCGTGGTCGTGGATGCTTACAATGGTATTTTTTCCTGATTCGGCCAGGGCGCGGATGGCGTTAAAGGCCCTTTTCTGCATTTCAGGATTGGCACGTTGTACCGCATTCAATTCAATGGCATTTTCAAATTCCCCGGTGTCGACCGAACTTACGGCTCCGCCGCCCATGCCAATCCGGTAGTTGTCACCCCCAAGCAGCACCACCACATCCCCTTTCTTGGGAACATCTTTCTGGGCGTCCTCTTTTCTTCCGAACCCGATCCCCCCGGCCAGCATAATCACCTTGTCGAAGCCGAATTTCTTCCCATGCTCCTCATGTTCAAAAGTGAGCAGGCTGCCGCAGATTAAGGGCTGACCAAATTTGTTTCCGAAATCGCTGGCTCCGTTGGAAGCCTTGATCAGGATCTCTTCAGGGGTCTGGTAGAGCCAGGGCCTTTCGTTCATGGCCCCTTCCCAGTTACGTCCCTCTCCCAGCCTGGGGTAGGAGGTCATATAGACAGCGGTTCCCGCCATGGGGATCGCTCCTTTTCCTCCTGCAATCCGGTCGCGGATCTCACCACCGGTGCCGGTGGAGGCTCCGTTAAACGGTTCTACTGTGGTTGGAAAGTTGTGGGTCTCGGCTTTCAGCGAGAGTACAGTTTCGATGTCGGTGACCCGGAAGAAATCCGATTTGTCCTGCGATTTTGGCGCAAACTGCTCCACCCTGGGTCCGCCTGCAAAGGAGCAGTTGTCCTTGTAGGCCGAAACAATGTGGTTGGGATGGATCCGGGTGGTCCTTTTGATCAGCTGGAAAAGGGAGGACTCCTTCTCTTCGCCGTCGATGATAAAGGTCCCGTTAAAGATCTTATGTCGACAGTGCTCAGAGTTGACCTGAGAGAAGCCAAACACTTCGCTGTCGGTGAGTTTCCTGCCTATTCGCTGACTGACCCCTTCCAGGTACTCTATTTCATCGGGGTTCAGTGCCAGTCCCTCCTTTGCATTGTAAGCGGCGATATCGGTGATCTCCAGTACCGGTTCCGGTTCGCGGTCGATGGTAAATAGCTGCTGATCCAGTCCCTCATACATGGCCTGCAGCATGGGATCGAAGGTGGCCTCTTTTCCCTTGACGGCGAAGAATTCCTCTATCCTGACAATTCCTGAAATACCCATGTTCCCGGTAATCTCTACGGCATTGGTACTCCAGGGGGTGATCATCTCTTTCCTGGGTCCCACAAAATACCCATTCACCTGGCTTTCGGGTACAAAGATGGCGTTGCCAAACAACCATTCCAGTTTCTCCCTGGTCGATTGGGCAGCTGCTGCATCTGCCTCAATTGCAATAATTTTGCTCTCTTTTGTCTGGAAGAAATGGATCATGGAACCGGCTGTTTTAAGCGTCATTCAATTTGATGACGTAAAGATAATTGCTTTGTTTGATTCTAAGCCTCCGGATATATATTAAAGCATGAAGGTTTTTTAACATTGCTTGGAATTGAATATATTTAGAAAAAACTAAATCTACCCAGATCATGATCGAAAAGAACTTTATCAAGCTTTATGAGGAGAGCTTTGCCAAGAACTTTGACCTTCCGGCGCTGTCGGATTACACCAGCGACATCAGCTATACCTATGGCGAAATGGCTCGTCAGATTGCCCGTCTGCATCTGCTCTACGAGGTAGCAGGGGTGAAGAAAGGCGATAAAGTGGCTGTGTTTGGCAAGAACTCTTCCAACTGGTGTGTGGGATTTATGAGTATTATTACCTACGGAGGGGTGGCGGTGCCGGTGCTGCCCGATTTCAGTCCGGCCGATGCCCAAACCATCATTAACCACTCCGATGCAGTGATGCTGCTGGTCGACAATTCGATCATGGAGGGACTTTCGGAGCTTGAGATGAAGGCGGTGAAGAACATTCTCTCCCTGGACGATTGGGGAATTCTCTCGTCCTTACCTGAAGCTGCATTCAAAAAGGCCCATGAGGATCTGGAGGAGGTGTTCTATAATAAATTCACAAAAGGGTTTGGTCCTGAGCAGGTGAAATACGCCGAGGTGGACAACAGCGAGGTGGTGGAGATCAACTATACTTCGGGAACCACAGGATTCAGCAAAGGGGTGGTGCTGTCGGCCAACAGTCTGGCCGGGAATGTCGACTTTGCCATGCGTTCCATCGAACTGAATTCCGGAGAGAAGATGTTGGCCCTGCTTCCTCTGGCCCACTGCTACGGGTGTGCTTTTGATTATCTATTCCCCATGGCTGTGGGGGTGCATGTGACCATCCTGGGAAAGCTGCCAGCCACCCCGGTAATCATCAAAGCCTTTTCAGAGGTGAGGCCTCATTTGATCCTCTTTGTCCCTATTTTCTTTGAAAAGATTTACAAGAAGAAGCTGATGCCCATTCTGAATAAGGGGTTCATGAAGGTGCTGACCAAGATTCCGGGAATCAGCGGTCTGATCTATGGAAAGATGCGAAAATCGTTAATCGAAACATTTGGCGGTCGATTCAGAGAGGCGGTACTGGGAGGGGCGGCTCTGGGCGCCGAAGTAGAGAATTTCCTCATCAGGATCAAATTTCCCTTTACCATCGGGTACGGGATGACCGAGTGTGGTCCCCTGATGTCCTATGAAGGTTTTGCCACCACCAGGAAGGGTTCCAGTGGCAAGATCCTCGATATCATGGAGCTGAAGATCGATTCGGAACAACCCTACGAAGTGCCCGGGGAGATCCTGGTCAAAGGGGAGAACCTGATGGAGGGTTATTACAAGAACGAGGAGGCCACCAAAGCGACTATCGACGAAGAGGGCTGGCTCCACACCGGCGATCTGGGCATCACCGACGAAGATGGGTTCATCTACATTAAGGGGCGAAGCAAAAGCATGCTGCTGGGTCCGTCGGGACAAAACATCTATCCGGAGGAGATCGAGGCAAAGCTTTGCAATCTTCCCTATGTGGCCGAAGCGGTGGTACTGATGAATAGCAATCACAGGCTGGAGGCACTGGTCTATCCAGATGCCGACCAGGTGAAAGCCGAAGGTGTCGGAGAGGAACTGGCAGCCAAAATGGAGGAGAATCGCAAAGATATCAACGAGCAACTGGCCGTCTATGAGACCCTCTTAAAGATCCACATACGCGAAGCAGAATTTGAGAAGACTCCCAAAAGGAGCATCAAGCGTTTCCTCTATAAGCTGGAGGAGTAGGAGCGGTGTACCTTTTTCTGGCTGTGTGAGACCGTGTGACTACAGCGCCATTCCCTTATATACCTTTGAAATGCCCGGTGGAACAAAGTAACCGGAGTAGACGATCCGTCCCCCCCAGGTGGCTGAACTAACAGTGGCTTCGGCCCTGCTGTCCGGGTAGGCCACAATGCGGACATCGTAAGTGCCTGCAGGGGTTCTCAGGTAGTAGCTGATATTGTAGCTTCCACTTTTCTCATGCATGGTAAACGAGTAGTCAGAAATGCTTCCTTCTACCGTAATACCGCCCACTCCATTCCTCCCCACATATGCATTCTGACCAATCTGAATGACCCCTGTGGTGGAGTCGGCTGCAACAAAGTTCAGATCGGAAGAGACAATGGCCGAGTTGCCCCGCTTATCCCTTAAAGTATTGGCTTCAAGCACAAATCTTCCGTAGGTGACCATGGCTGTGACCATTCCTGCCTTTTGGGCAAGCTCCTCAGCCTGCATCTCTTTTTTCAACTCCTTTTCCAGCTGACGCTTCTCTTTCTTGCTGAGCTCCTGTGTGAAAGCCGGAAGTGCCAGCAGTGCAACAACCAGTATGCTGATAATTCTTTTCATATTCGTCTGATTTATTCAATCTATTTCTAGTATAAACAGTTTTAATGTTCAGTTTGTTTGAACACGATTAAATGTAGAGATTATTTCTATGCTACGAAAGAACAATTGTTTAGAAATGGCTTAATAACTATGTTTCAAGGAGACTATTATAGAGGGTTTCGTTCTCCTGGTCAAAAACCACAAACAGAACCTCCATATCCGGCCCGTTTTCATCCAGGAATTGCATGACGGTTTCGATGGCAATCTCTGCTGCCAGATCTTTGGGAAATCTGTAAACTCCAGTGGAGATGTTGGGGAAAGCAATGGATTTCAGCCCTTTTTCCAGAGCCAGTTCCAGGCTGCTGCGATAGCAATTTTTAAGTAGTTCAGGCTCATTTTTGTTGCCTCCGCTCCAGACCGGTCCCACTGTGTGGATCACATAATGGGCAGGCAGTAGAAAACCCGGGGTGATTTTTGCCTGGCCGGTTTCGCAACCGTTCAGAAGACGGCAGGCCTCAAGCAGTTCAGGTCCGGCTGCCCGGTGAATGGCTCCATCCACGCCACCGCCTCCCAACAGGGTGCGGTTGGCAGCATTCACTATGGCATCAGCCTGAATAGAGGTAATGTCTCCTTTAATAAGCCGGATTCTATGTTCCATGATGACTACATGCCCCTTACAGACGCACCCAGCTCCGTTTCGAAAGCTTTGGCGATCCGAAGCATGGTTTTGTCAATCTGTTTGTCAGTGAGGGTTTTGTCTTTATCAAGCAGGGTGAATGAGAGAGCGTAGGATTTTTTCCCCTTTTCTATTTTATCTCCTTCATAGACATCGAACAGGGTCACCTTTCTCAAAAGCTTCTTTTCGGTCCTGAAAGCAAGGGTCCTGAGTGATTCAAAAGTGACCTTCCGGTCAAGCATCAGGGAGAAATCCCGGGTAACCACCTGGAACCTGGGGAGGGGTTTGAACAGGATCCTGTGATCGGAAAGCACCTCAAGTACGAGGTCCCAGTTGAATTCTGCCGCAAATACCGACTGTTTGATATCGAACTGCTTCAGCGTTCCGGGGGCCACGCTCCCGAATTCAACCACTGGTTTGTTCTTAATCAGGTAGAGCTGTCCCTCTGAATAGTGTGGATTGTCCGAACCTGCTGTTTCCAGTCCCGCCGGATCGATCCCCAGTTTGGTAAGAACCATCTCCACGTAACTCTTCAGAACATGGAAAGAGGCCTCTGCCGCTTTCTGAACCCAGTTCCCCGGCTGCGAATTCCCCGAGAGGAAGAGGCCCATGCGAAGCTGTTCATCGAACTTCTCCAGCAGATATTCTCCCTTCTTATCTCCCTTCAGGTAGTAACAGTTTCCAAACTCATACAACTTCAGGTCGGTCTGTTTGCGGTTGATGTTATATGCCACCGCCTCGAGTCCTCCGAAAAGCAGGTTTTGCCGCATCAGTGCAAGGTCCTGACTCAGCGGGTTGAAAAGGCGTACAGCTGCCGGGTCCTCTTTCTCTTCTGTATCGTAGTAGGATGCCCTGGTGAGCGAATTGGATTTCATTTCAAAGAATCCATTGGAGGTCAACAAATCGGAGCTTAGATTGATCACCTTCTCCTTATCGGGTTTGGTAGTGGAGGAGAGGGTGGAACGGAGTGCGGTCCCGATCTCCACCCGGTTGAATCCGTAGATCCGGAGGATCTCTTCGATCACATCGGCTTCGCGCTGCACATCTACCCTGTATGGGGGTACCTTCACGACCATCCCCTTCTCTGTTCTGTGCTCTACCCCGATTTCCAGTGATTCAAGGATCGATTGTATGGTATCCGGATCCATGTGGTTCCCGATAAGCCGGTCCACATGGTCAAAACTGATCTCCACCCTGAAATCCTCCACCGGTTCAGGATAGACATCAATCACCCCGGAGGAGATGGTTCCGCCGGCAAGCTCTTTGATCATCATGGCAGCCCGTTTCAGGGCCCATACAGTCATATTGGGGTCCGATCCCCGTTCGAAACGGAACGAAGCATCGGTGTTGAGCAGGTGGTACCTGGCTGTTTTGCGGATATATACGGGATCGAAACAGGCCGATTCCAGGAAGATATCTTTGGTCTTTTCGGTCACCCCCGATCCAATGCCTCCGAATACACCTGCAATGCACATGGCCTCTTCTGTATTGCTGATCACCAGGTCGGAGGCGCGAAGTTTGCGCTCCTGTTCGTCCAGGGTGACAAAGGGGGTGCCTTCGGACATGGTTTTGACAATCACCTTATTGCCGGTGATATGTGCAGCATCAAATGCATGCAGGGGTTGTCCCGATTCGTGCAGTACAAAATTGGTGATGTCCACCACATTGTTGATGGGAGTTTGGCCGATGGACCTTAGGCGGTTCTGCAGCCAGGCAGGACTCTCTTTTACGGTGATTCCCTTCAGGGTGAGGCCCGAGTAGCGTTTGCACCCAGCCTTCTCCTCAATCTCGATGGGAATGACCAGGTCGGTATTGTCGTTGTTGAACGAATCCACAGAAGGTTTCTGAAGGTTGACCTCCCCCTTTTGTTTCAGGAATGCAGCCAGGTCCCTGGCCACTCCCAGGTGAGAGGCTCCGTCAATGCGGTTGGGGGTCAGACCGATCTCAAATACCGTATCACTCTCCACGCCGAAGTAATCTGCTGCCGGGGTTCCGGTGGCTGCAGCACTATCCAGTACCATGATCCCTTCATGGGAGGTACCCAGCCCAAGTTCATCCTCGGCACAGATCATGCCGAACGACAGCTCTCCCCGGATCTTCGATTTTTTGATGGTAAAGCCCTTGTCGTCGGGCCACAGGGTGGCCCCTACGGTAGCCACCGGGACTTTCTGTCCGGCTGCCACATTGGGTGCGCCGCAGACGATCTGTACCGGTTCCTCCTCTCCCAGGTCCACCGTGGTAACAGTGAGCTTGTCAGCATTGGGGTGACTCGAACAGGATAGCACTTCGCCAATGACCACCCCTTCCAGTCCGCCCTTGACACTCTGTACCTGTTCCACACCTTCTACTTCCAGTCCGGTGTTGGTCAGGATCTCGCTGACCTGCTGAGGGGGCAGATCAATATCCAGGTATTGCCTGAGCCAGTTATAGGAAACTTTCATATAAGCATTCAATTTAAAGCTGCAAAATTAATGCTTTTATGGCAGAGTAAAAAGCCTTGCAAAAAGGGTGGTCTGAACTTCCGGATAGGTGAGCTCAAGTGGAAGCTCACTGGTAAATATCAGCTCCTCAATTTCATGTTCCAGCTGTGGGTTCAGTTCCTCCACCTCGGCATGGTAGAGCCTGCCATACTCTGTGTTACCTCCTGCAGTCACACTGTAGTCACAGAGATGGGTAAGAGATGAATTCAACACTCCCGCCTCTTCGAACAGCTCCCTCTCTGCAGCCCGGTTGGGGGTTTCCCCAGGTTCAATATGTCCGGCTGGCATCTCCCAGGTCTGTCTGTCGCGGTGCCTTACAAAGATCCATTGATCCCGGTAGCGGGCTCCCATCACCACATAGGTAAGCAAATGCTCATCGATGGTTCCGGGCGACAATAGCTTTGTGACAGGAGGGGTCACAGTTGTGTGGGCTGGAAATCTTTCGATATCCAGCGGAGTTCAATAATTTCTCCCGCACGGAGCACCTTGATATTGTGGGTAATTGTAGAATTCACGTCGTTCAGATAAATCAGAAGTTTCATGACACTCTCTTCCCCGGTGAGCTTGATATCGTCAACCTGAAGAATGATGTCCCCTCCGAGCAGGACCTCCTCTTCCCCGATGGTTACCATCAGGAACCCACCTTTGAAGCCTATCTTCCCGGCCGGACTATCCGCAACCACGTGCTGAATCAGCCATCCCGACTCCTGGGGAACATTGAGGATTCTGGTCATCTCATAGGGCAGTATCATGGCTTCGATGCCAAAGAATCTGCTGCTTCTCTCGGTGAGCAGTGCCCTGGAAACATTGGAAGTGGCGGCAAAACCGATCCCTTCAAATCCACCTGAACGCGTCAGAATGGAGCTGACAATGCCTATTACTTCCCCCTTATAATTAAACATGGGACCGCCCGAGTTTCCGGTATTGATGGCAGCATCGGTCTGGAAAAACTCAAGCATTTTTCCATCATTGAAAATATTTGACTCTTCATGCCTTCCGCTGATAACCCCCCTTGAAAGTGAGTAGGGGAGGCCCATGGGTGCACCCACCACAAATACCTGGTCCCCGATCCTTGTCTCGTCGGAGTCTCCGATAACGGCCACATGTGGATCATTGGGTAGTTGCTTTAGGCGAATCAGGGCCACATCAGCAACCCTGGAGTTCCTGACGATTTCAGCTGGTATAGATTCACCGTTGTAGAACTGTACCATGATTTCCTCAGCATTGGCTACTACATGGGATGCGGTCAGCACAACATCTTCTTTTACCAGTACGCCGGAACCGAGTCCCATGCTGGAGGTAAAGGTACGGGGGTCACCTGTGCCGGTACTCACACTTTCGGCTACATAGATGGTTACCACAGAGCGTTTGTTTTTCTCATAAAGATCGGCCAGGTCCTGGGCCGTAATTTGTTGTGCCAGCAGTGCCACTGCTGCCAGAAGGAGAGTCTTCTTCATTTTGTGATGTATTGGTTTTATAAATGGTTCTCAACAATCTTCAACACCCGGAACCAACGAAATGTTCAGTTTATGAAATTAAAAATAAAAAACCTGGTTCTCGTGGATTTTAGATATTTTTGTAGCCTTATTGAGAAACGATGAATCAACCTCCATTAATACTGGTGACCAACGATGACGGCATCAATGCCAAAGGATTGGAAAACCTGGTTTCAGTGGCCCGCCGGTTCGGCGATGTGGTCGCTATCTCCTCCATGGAACCCATGTCGGGCATGTCTCATGCCATCACCATCAAGGTACCCCTGCGCGCAAAACTGGTTTCAGAGGAGCCCGGCTTCAGGAGCTACCTCACCAACGGCACTCCGGTAGACGGGGTGAAGCTTGTTTTTAACAGCCTGACCGACCGAAAACCCGACCTGCTGGTATCGGGCATCAACCACGGCTCCAACTCCTCCTCCAGTGTACTCTATTCAGGAACCATGGCTGCTGCCATGGAGGGGGCGGTGAACCACATTCCCTCCATTGGATTCTCCCTGCTCGATTTTGATCCCGATGCAGATTTCACTGCTTCAGGCCGGGTGGCCGGGGAGGTGATCAGCATGGTGCTGGAGAACGGACTTCCCGACGGTGTCTGTCTGAATGTGAACATTCCCTCTATCCCTCCGGAAGAGATCAGGGGCATCAGGATGTGTAGCCAGGCCAACGGATACTGGAAAGAGGAGTTTGAGAAGCGAACCGATCCCAATGGCCGTGAATACTACTGGCTCACCGGCTTTTTCCATAACCGGGAGCCCGATAACGGGGGAGAGGGAACCGATGAATGGGCTCTGAAAAACAGGTATGTATCCATTGTTCCCATTCATACCGATCTGACCGCTTACGGAGTGTTGAAGGAGATGCTTAGCTGGTCCTTTTCCAAAGCCTACAACCATGAGTGAGCTTAGGTTTGATAACATGTTGTACGGCTTGATCCCGGGCCTGGTACTGCCGCCGGCCACCCTGGTTATTTTCTGGATGGTGAAAAGCGAACTGGGCCTGTGGAATTTCCTGGTCCGTTTTCAATATCTTGGAATGCTCACCAAGGTGCTGAGCCTGGCGACCATCCCCAACCTGCTCCTCTTTTTCCTGTTTATCTGGACCCAGAGGAACTTTTCGGCCAGGGGGGTTATATTTGCAACACTGTTGATGGCATTTGTCATGCTGGTACTCAAATTTGTCTGAGAGAAACATGAAGTATTTTCTGATAGCAGGTGAGGCTTCCGGCGATCTTCATGCGTCCAACCTGATGAAAGGATTGCAGGAGGCCGATAGCGGGGCCGAGTTCCGTTACATGGGGGGTGACCTGATGAGGGGTGTGTCGGATGGCATGGTGATGCATTACCGGGAGACCAGTTACATGATGTTGGATGTGCTGTTCCACCTGGGCAAGATCTTCAGGAACATGCGGAAATTAAAGCGAACAATCCTCCAGTGGCAACCCGATGTGCTGATCCCTGTGGATTATCCAGGCTTCAATATGCGAATGTCACGGTTTGCTTACACCCATGGTATCAAAGTGTTCTACTACATCTCTCCCAAAGTGTGGGCCTGGAATCAGAAGCGGGTTATAAAACTGAACTTATTCACCCACAGGATCTTTGCTATATTGCCCTTTGAGGTGGAGTTTTTCCGCCGTTTCGGGATGGAGGTCGAGTATTTTGGGAACCCGCTGGTGGACCAGGTGACCGGGTTCAGGGAGAAGTTTGAAGGGGAAGCAGCCTGGAAAAAGCGGCACGGACTGGATGAGAAGCCCCTGGTGGCTCTTCTCTCTGGTTCCCGGGTAAAGGAGATTGAAACCACTCTGCCACCCATGATCCGGCTGGCAGAGGAGCAAAGTGGGTACCAGTTTGTGGTGGCCGGTGCCCCTTCCCTCGACCGGGGAGTCTATGAAAGATATTTAAGTGGTACCGACATTAAGATTGTCTATGGCGAGACCTATGCATTGCTTGAAAGTGCCACGGCCGGTGTGATCAACTCAGGGACAGCCACCCTGGAGGCGGCGCTGTTTGAACTTCCGCAGGTGGTGCTCTACAGGACCAGCCGGCTGGCATATGCCATTGCAAAACGATTAATAAAGGTTAAATTTATCAGTCTTGTAAACCTGATTTACGGGAGCAGGCTGGTGGAGGAGATCATCCAGAAGAACATGCTGGAGCTTACCAGGAAAGAGCTTGCCAGGATCCTGGATGATGAGCCGTACAGGAAGGGTATGCAGCAGGGTTACAGGGAGCTGATCGCAAGTCTTGGGGAGCCGGGTGTTTTCCGAAGGATCGGCCGGAGGATGATAGAATTGTTAAAGGGGGATATTGAATGAAGCGGATAATTACACTATTGTTGATTGCTGTATCCTGGACAGGGGCAGTGGCACAACTGGTGAAGGTGGGACTCTACCAAGAGCAACTGGTCAATGCCGCGGTGGTTTACTGCTCTTCGGGCAGCTACCAGCTGGTGGTTGACGGATCGGTTGTGTCGCGACTGGAAGAGGGAGGTATACTCTACCTGACCCTGGAGGATGGCAAAGTGAAGGTGCTGGATGCGGAGCACGATTTTGGCCACGCAGAAAGTGTGGAGATTAAGGCGCTCTCCATTGAGTCAGTCTACCGCTTGAGGCCCATTAAACCTGAACTTGTTTCCAGGACGTACGACGACAACCTGCTGGTGATCGCCGACGATCGGTTTATAACCCTGGTGAATGAGGTGGACATCGACAAATACCTTGCCTGTGTGGTGGAAGCCGAATCGGGATCCAATGCCGAAAAGGAGTTTTACAAAGCACAGTCGATCCTCTGCAGGACCTATGCATTGAAGCAGCTCGATCGCCACATCAATGAAGGATTTTCGCTCTGTGACGGACCTCATTGCCAGGCCTACAAGGGCAGGAGTAACGGAAACCCGGAGATCCTGGAAGCCAATATAGAAACCAGTGGCATGGTGCTTGCCGATTTTAATTTCAAGCTTATCACGGCCGCATACCACTCCAACAGCGGGGGACAGACCCAGAGGGCGTCGGATGTATGGCTTTCTGATGTAGACTATCTGCAGTCGGTGGTGGATCCGTACTCCCTTCATCAATCTCAGGCAAAGTGGAGGGATACCATCTCATTCAAGGCGTGGAAGGAGTACCTGTTTAAGAATGGAATGAAATCGGTTGGCCGGATCCCTGAAGAGATTATCTATGTGGAACAGATGCGCAGGAAGAAGTATTTCGTGCTTGACAAGGACTCCATCCGGATGGCAAAGATCAGGGAGGACTGGGGATTCAGATCGGCATTTTTCGATATGTTCCCCGATGGGGAGAACGTTCTGGTATGGGGAAAAGGATCCGGACACGGCATTGGTATGAGCCAGCAGGGCGCCATGAAGATGGCCAGGGACGGCTTTACCTACCAGGACATCCTGCAGTTCTATTTTCATGAGGTCCGGATGATGGACTTCAGGGACCTTCCTGATTCAAGTCTCCCGGAATCGGCCCGGGACTTTTAATCCAGAGTATAACGATGCGGTCACTTTTCATCAAGGAAATCAGCAGTTTTTTCAGCAGCCTCACAGGCTACCTGGTGATCGTGGTTTTCCTGCTGCTCAATTCACTTTTTATGTGGATCGTACCCGGACAGTTCAATGTCATTGGAAACGGGTATGCCACCATGGATTCCCTCTTTGCCATCTCCCCCTGGGTCTTTCTCTTCCTGGTGCCCGCCATTACCATGAGGATGATCTCCGAGGAGAAGCG
>JAGLPR010000118.1 GCA_023137255.1 Bacteroidales bacterium
CAGACCCTGGAGTATGAATTCGCCAGGGCCATTCACAGTCTGACACTTGAGGAGGTGCCCAGGATCGCCTTTATCGAGGGCCATGGTGAACTGGACTCGCTGCAGACCCACAGCCTGATGGACGAACTGAAGAATTTTTTCCAGGTCGATCGTGGATACATCAATGGAAATGTGGAGGGACTGCTCAACTACCAGGCCCTGATCATTGCACGTCCAGTGCGGACATTCAGTGAAGCCGATAAGTTCGCCATTGATCAGTACATTATGCAGGGTGGCAGGGTCCTCTTCTTCCTCGATCCGGTAAACCCCTTTGCCGACAGCCTTACTGGCGGTACTACTGTGGCACTGGCCAATGCAGTGGGACTGGAAGATATGTTGTTTAAATACGGGATCAGGATCAACTACAACCTGGTGTCAGATCTGCAGTGCAATTATGTGCCGGTAAATACTGCCCCGTCGGGACAGCAGGCGAAATTTACCATGATGCCCTGGGTATACCACCCCCTGCTGTCAGGTCCGGTTACACACCCTGTAACACGCGGACTCAATTATGTGCTGGGTCAGTTTGCCTCCTCACTCGATACAGTTTCCGGTGGAGCGGAGGTATCAAAAACCGTATTGCTGGCCACATCTTCTGCATCCAGGAAACGGGATGTGCCCCTCTACATAAGCATGGAGGAGGTGACCGTTCAGCCCGATCCTGCAGTTTACCAGGCAGCCCAACTGCCCGTGGGAGTGCTCCTGGAGGGCAGGTTCGAATCGTTCTATAAGAACTATCCGGTACCCGAAGGGGTCACCCCGGTTGACTGGAAACCTATCCATATGGGTGAACCCACCTTCCTGTTTGTGCTCTCCGACGGAGACGTCGCTGCCAACGAGGTACAATTTGAACAGGGGGCATTCAGGGCACAAGCCCTGGGATATGACCGTTATACCAGGCAAACCTTCGGGAACCGTGAATTCATTATGAATGTGGTGAACTACATGACTGATGAGACGGGGATCATTGAACTCCGTTCGAGGGAGTTTAAGCTTCGCTTGCTCAATGGAGAACTGTTCAGCCGGAAGCTTCAGCTTCTGAAATGGGAACTGGTGAACACCCTGTTGCCTCTGTTGCTGGTCGTGATAGCCGGACTGGCCATCCAGGTGGTCCGGAAACGTAGATATAAGCGCTGACATGCGACATCGCCGAACCATCGTACTGATTGTGTCACTGCTCGCGGTGCTTGTGCTGCTGCTCCTGATTACCGATCCCTGGAGCACACTCGGAAAGGAGAGCCGGCAGGTGGTACTCAGGGATGTGGCAGCTGTGGACAGGATTATCCTTGTCGATGCTTATGATTCCACAGAACTTGTTAAAGTCAATGGCAGCTGGCTGCTGTTCGGTGAAGAGGCATGCAGTCAGTTCACCGTGGAGAACCTGCTGATTGCGGCCAGCAGACTTCAGATCTCCTCCATTGTAACTATGGGCGGTGAAGAGGGCCTGGCAACAGAGCATGGCGAAACCAGGAGGATCACCTGGTTCAAAGGCGACAGGGCATTGCTGACCTATGGTTTTACTGCTGTTTCAGAAAGGTTCCTGGTGATTCCGCCCCGTTCGGACAGGGCCTATTATGTAACTGTATCCGGATACCCCGATTTGAACCTCGATAAGGTTTTTTCCAGCACTTCTGACCACTACCGCGAACACCTGTTGATCGACTTGCTGCCGTCGGAGATCTCCCGCATTGAGATTGAACTCTCTTCAGGGGAGGCATTTCACTTTTCCCAGGACAGCGAAGGCAACATTCGCATGGAAGCTGACAATGAATACACCATTCTCCCGGAGGAGGGTCCCGATGAACAAGCCATTCGCTTGCTGTTCAGTTATTTTACTTCCATCAGGTTTGAGAAGAGGGCCGGCATTCCGGCCGATTCACTTTCCGGATCCGGCCTTTCCGGTACACCCATGGCCACGCTCCATGTGGTCTCTTTTTCAGGTGAGGACCATACTCTCAGGGTATATCCATACCTGGAATTGCCCGGGGATGAACCCCACCTGTTTCGGGCGCTTGTGCTCTACAACCAGGAGCAGGAAGCGCTGTTTGTCAACTACATCTACCTGGATGTACTGATGCGCGGTCTGACCCACTATTTTGGGGAAAAGTAGCTGAGGCATTCACAATTTTTTTTCGTATAATTGATGGATCATTGACTCATTAAAAAAAAAGCCAAAACTCATGAAATTTGTTGTATCCAGTATGGAACTGTTGGGTCATCTGCAGGCCATCAGTCGTGTGATCAGTACCAAGAACACACTTCCAATTCTTGACAATTTCCTTTTCTCACTTGAGGATGGAATTCTGGAGATTACCTCGTCCGATCTTGAATCGACCCTGGTGACACATATTCAGCTGGAAAATACAGATGGTTCAGGTGCCATAGCTGTGCCTGCCCGACTGCTTACCGATACGCTCAAGGAGTTTCCCGATATTCCACTTACATTTGAGATCAATCTGGACAAACTGACGGTGGTGATTCAGAGCGAGAATGGAAAGTTTTCCATTCCGGGTCAGAATGGGGCCGAGTTTCCGCAGATGCCGGTGATCAAGGACGATCAGAAGCAGACGCTGGAAATCGAACAGGAGTTGTTGCTCACAGGGATCACCAAATCCCTGTTTGCCACAGCCGACGATGAACTCCGGCCGGTGATGAACGGGATCTTCCTGGAGTTGTCGCCCGACGACATCACCTTTGTGGCCTCCGATGCACATAAGCTGGTCCGGTATAAAAGAACCGACGCATCTGCCGGGAGTGCTTCAAGCTTTATCCTCCCCAAGAAACCGGCATCCCTTTTGAAGAATATTCTGCCCAGGGAGGAGAACAAGGTGGTTCTCGAGTTTGACGACCGCAACGCTTCGTTTACACTCACCAATTACAAACTGGTATGTCGCCTGGTGGAGGGCAACTACCCCAGCTATAACTCGGTGATCCCCACCGACAATCCATATAAAATGAGCATTGATCGTCTCGCTTTTCACAACACCCTGAAGCGGGTATCGGTCTTTTCCAACCAGGCCAGCAACCTGGTGAAGCTTTCACTTACCGGCAACCAGCTGAATATTTCTGCGCAGGA
>JAGLPR010000119.1 GCA_023137255.1 Bacteroidales bacterium
TAATTAGGAATCGCTATACTAGTAGGTATGCTATCACAATAGGAGCGGGCCCGCACTACGGTTGCTTTAAAAGTGGATGTAGTGTCGGGAACGATTTCAATTGGTGTCTCCTCCCGGTATCTGAACGATTCGGGTGTTGGGATGCTGCCATCCAGGGTGTAATATATTAAATGTTCGCTTTCCGTTTCCGTTTCAATATCCAAATCAAATCCCGCATTAAAATATCCGGATTCGTGGGAGAAGATCAGTTTGTTTTCATAATTGACATGGAATCTTTTTTTTAAGAGTAAAAGCTCCTCCGCGATTTCCTCACCAGACTCCTCTACATCAAGAGAATCCAGGAATTTCTGTATATCACCAACCATTAAGTCTCCCGGATTTTGGTCAGTCAAGGGATAGCTGTATTTCAATTCTTGTGCCTTGAGTGGGGACATCAGCAAAACCCCGAAGAGAAACAATAGGAGGAATCGTTTTCTCATGATGAAATATACAATATTTCCTCGAATGATACTGCTCAGACCAGAGATCTCCATATCTTAGTATCTGTAAAAATTCTCAAAAAGAGTCTGCCAATGACATCCAGAGAACGAGTACTTGCAGCCCTGAATCATATTGAACCTGACAGGGTCCCGGTGGACCTGGGTGCCCACCGTTCATCGGGCATCTCAGCCATAGCCTATCATCGACTTCGTAAACACCTTGGACTGCCTGACTTACCTGTTAGGGTCTATGATATGGTGCAGCAGCTGGCCATTGTGGATGAGGATGTGCTGGATTTGTTCGGGGTGGATGTCATTGAGATGGGACGCGGTTTTTTGCTGGAGGAGAGCGACTGGAAACCGTGGATCCTTCCGGATGGAACCCCCTGTGAAATTCCTTTTTACATCCACCTGGAGCAAAAAGGAGAGCACTGGCTGCTTCTGGATGAGGAGGGGAGCGAAGTGGGGATTTTGAAAAAGGGGAGCCTCTATTTTGAGCAGACCCACTATCCACTGATGGAGCGGGGCATTGAGAATGATCATTTTGAGGACCTGGAGCTGATGCTGGGCAGGCAGATGTGGAGCGCTGTAGCCCATCCCGGGGGGCATTTGAAGATGGATGAGGCCGGATTGCAGGAGATGGCCACCAGGGCAAAGGCACTTCGGGAGTCCACCGACCGGGCTATTGTCGGACTTTTCGGAGGTAACATGTTTGAATTACCCCAGATGCTCTACCGGATGGATAACTACCTACTGGCTACCGGTCTCTATCCCGATAAAGTGGCAGAGCTTTCAGAAAAGCTATACCTGATACACCTTAAGAACCTGGAGCTTTGGATGTCGGCTGTAGGTCCCTATATCGATGTGGTCCTTTTTGGAGATGACCTTGGAGGACAGCAGGGCCCCCTGATCAGTCCCGACGCATACAGGGAGTTCTACAAACCCTATCATAAGAAACTCTGGAACAGAGCCAAACAATTGGCCGATGTGAAGGTGCAGCTACACTGTTGTGGGGGGATCTATGAACTGATCGATGACTTGATAGATGCCGGACTCGATGCTGTTAACCCGGTCCAGATCTCATGTCGGGGGATGGACCCGGCCAGGCTGAAAAGGGAGTTTGGGGAGCGGATTACCTTCTGGGGCGGGGGATGTGATACACAAAGCATTCTGCCGCTGTCCACCCCTGAAGAGGTGGCAGGGCATGTCCGCGAAATGAGCTCCATTTTTGCACCGGGTGGCGGATTTATCTTCCAGCAGGTGCACAACATACTCGCCAATGTGCCCCCCGAGAATGTGGTGGCCATGATGGAATCCATTCACAGCCACTGAAGCTGATCCGGTATTTATCTCTACTTGGTCTCGTTGATAAAGATATCGAGCCTGGGTGTCTTCCAATGGTAGGGTTTCGACATGATGTCGTAGTCTCCGTCCCCATCAAGGTCGGCGATCTTGCTCTCATGGGTACCGATGCCGGTGGCCACCACGTGGTGGATGAAATGGCCCTTTCCATCGCC
Source organism: Bacteroidales bacterium (assembly GCA_023137255.1). Classification (GTDB taxonomy): domain Bacteria; phylum Bacteroidota; class Bacteroidia; order Bacteroidales. The sequence continues at coordinate 1,997 of JAGLPR010000119.1, forward strand.
CAGCAGGATGCGGATCTTTGCATTGGGATTGCCGTCTCCCAGTCCCATCTCACCGCTAAAGATGTCGAGATGACCGTCGCCGTTGAAGTCGAGCACATCGATGGTATGACCATCTTTTACCAGTTGAATCAGCATGGTTTTCTCCCAGGTGCCCTTTTCGTTATATTCATACATGTACATGGGTGCATGACCGTCCCCGGCCAGCAGGATTACCTCCGGACGACCGCCTTCGATAAATTGTCCTGCCAGCGAGCGGGTGAAGGTGTAGCTGGCATCAATGATGTTCTCGTGGAATCCTCCCTGGCCATCATACTTGAACCATCGTCCTCCACCCACAATATCATCTGTTCCATCCCCGTCAATATCCGCGACAAAAAGGCCCTCCTGTTCGTTGGTTCCTTTCCATCCGGGATATCCGGCCTGGCCGGTTTGGGCCATTTCACTGTCCATTCCGTAGGTGTAAATAACTTTCAGGGGCCATGCCTCCAAATGTCTGTCGGGTTTTTCAGGAATCTCTGCCAGGAACAGTAAGCCGCCCGACTGGTTCCAGAATACCAACTCCATCTGTCCGTCGCCGTCATAATCGCCGAAGAGCTGGTCGTGGTGTTTGTTTTCTCCGGAGTTTTTAATTAGGTGTGCCCTCCACGATTCGTCCGGCCTGTGCCTCGGGTGGGGATTCTCCCACCACCAAACCTGGTTGGACCGGCCATCTCCGCCAAAAACGATATCAGTATCTCCGTCCCCATCAATATCATGGGTGGTCGATCCTGCCTCGATGCGGTGAGGGACATGATCGATGACATAGCGGTCCCATTTTTGTTTCCCGCCCTGGTCCATTCCCATATACTTGTATGCCACTACTGAGGGAGTGGTGGTCCGTTCGGTGATAAAGAATTCATTGACACCGTCGTTGTCCATATCGAATACCGCTGCAGCGGTCTGCTGATTGCCTGCATTGGGAACTTCAATGTCTCCGTTGGCAGAGGAGAGGTGTTTCCATGTGAATTCTCTTTTCAGGGCATCATTGCGGTAGAGGTGGAGCGTCTGGTAGTGGTCCCAGCCCACTCCTATGATCTCATGGTCACCGTCGCTGTCCAGGTCGAAACACTGTGCCCCCAGGTGCATTTCATGTCCGGTACCCACCAGCTGTGCTGTGAAGTTGGCTTTCCCATCGTTCAGATAGACTTCTGTTTTATGTTCCGTTCCCTTGTGCTCATTGGTGACCAGATCCACATCTCCGTCGTGGTCCATGTCCACTGCATCCAGGTTATTCATGGACCACTGGGTCACCACAATCCTGTGTTCCCATGGATCCGATACCGGGTCATTCCCTGCCAGAAAAACCCGCAAGTTCGAGTTGGGTTCTTTGCCAGGGTAGCGCTCCTCAGCAATGGCAATATCCATTTTCCCATCGCCATTGAGGTCAGCGATCTCCACCCGGTCGACCACCTCCACTTCATTGCTGACCAGGTGTTTGGTCCATAACTGGTCGATGTTTCCCGGGTTCTCGGCCCAGTAGAGTAACTCTGCCTGCTCTCCAGCCTCCTTTGAATCACCAAAAGCCAGATCCGGATCGCCGTCGCCATCAATATCCCCGATCCCGATTCCTTCATCGGAATGGGACTCTGCAATCAGTTTGAACTCCCACATCGTAGTGGAGGGGGTTTCCGGGATCACCGCACAGAAAATCCCCCCTTCGGCTGATAGTAAAACTTCTTGTTTTCCACCTTTTAAGATATCGGCTATCCCCGATCCCTGTCCATTCTTATGGCCGGTACGGGGAACCTGACCTATGAGCCGGGCACTCCAGGAGGTACCATTGAGGTCATCTGCTTCCAGCCACACCACATTGCTTAGGTCCTCTGCAATGATATCCGCCAGGTGGTCCCCGTCCACATCCACGAACCTGTACCCATCATAGGCAAACCCGAATTCCTTACGTATCCAGAGACCCTCCATAGCTTCTCCAGGATTGAGGTAGAAGTATTTCCCGCAAACAATGTCTTTATATCCATCCCTGTTGATGTCTGTGGCATCGATGCCGAACGAGCGAAGCCATTCGGGCCCTTCGGGAGGATGTATCATCTCCCGTGTTGTGTCAATGGACAGGTAGGTCCACTGATCGGTGGGCAGAGTTTGTGAATAGATCAATCCAAGTAAAAACAAGGCTGTTGTTGAGGTGAGGAGACGTTTCATGGTAGAAAGGTTAATAGCTTATTAAGTTAATGGATTAATGGGTTAGTCTGTTGTGTGTTGTATTTGATGAGGAGCATGATACCGGGCCACTGCACTTCCACTCCGTGGACCATAACACCACTATACATGGGTGTCTTGCCCGTTTTAAGGATGTTCTCTCCCTCCTGCAGCGAGTGCAACTCCTCCAGGGGAATGTGGTGCTCAAAATAGTCATATTTTGGGCCCTCTTTGGTGAAGACCAGGAAGTCGTTGATGTAGATCCCGTTAAAGTACCCCGGACTCCAGGTGCGGCTTACCATTTTGGCTTCCACCGCTTTGTCCAGGTTACCTTTGATCTGGAACCGCTCCGAAAACTCACCCTTCCGGGTAAACCATCCTTTGGGTCTTTGATAAGGTTTGCAGAGTTCCACTGAAATGCCGGGACGTTTCAGTTCCAGGTTACTTACCGGTTCGGTCATATAGATATAGCCATCAGTTTGATGGACAAAGGCAGCCAGTCTGACTTTCTCCTTCTGGTCAGGAATCCACTCCGTGTTCCAATTGAGTGTATAAGGTGCTTTGGTGATGGTTCCGATGTGATTGTAAATCTGGCATTTGTGATAACTGTAGTGCCATTGCCTGTACAGACCATCTCCTTCCAGGTCCGCACCATCATAAAATCCCACCAGGTCGACCTTTTCTACCTTTTGATCAGCCGGTATACCGACCTTGATCCGGTTTTCCAGACCCAGCACCCCACCTTCAACAGCTTGGACGATCCCTCTCTCCTCAAGCGTAGAAGGATCATAATATACCCTCAGAATCATACCGTAGACCAAATTCTGGGGCCACCAGTGTCCAGCCGTATCTACTTCAAATTGAAAGGTATTTCCGGTACCTTGTTTGAGGTCCGCCACCTCCACCGGGACGATGGTATTGAAATGATGGGCATAGGACGATTGGGGTTTGGGTATATGTGCAGGTTCAGGAAGGCGAACCGGCTCTTTTCCATTGATGCTTACCCTCAACCCTTCGGTGCCCTCGTGACAGAGCATTTTCTCCACCACCAGCTCTGCTTTGATGGCATGCTCCAGGTCCACCAGGAACGGGGGACTAATCATACCATCTCCCTGATAATTGTCTGCTTTTTCAATGAGCTGATAATCCAGACTTCCGCCCACCCGTAAGGCTCCATAGCAGTCGCCCGATGCATTGTGCCATAAGTACTCCTTATACAGGTCACCGGGCAAAGGTTGGGCCATGGCTGAACTGAATGCAATCAGTATCAGTACGGAGATCAGAGAACGACTTATTTTTATCATCATTTTTTTCTAAGCATATGTATGCAGTTGATCATGCCTCGTGCGTTGTGATAGGTGGTTTTCCAGATATGGCATTTCTCCCGATCCACATTCTCAGGATCGGTGTCTGTGGCATTGTTGTACCATCCTCCATAGGTTTTATCAATCAGGAACTTATCAATGTGCTCCCACGATTTCAGGAACTTGTTGTAGTAGTCATGAGGATCCTCCGGGTAGAGCGTGTGCATCAGCAGAAGTGCATTCATCCCCTCCACCAGGCCCCACCATGACTTATGATCATTCACAATACGTATTCCATCTTCACCGGCAACCCCGGCATCAAAGAATCCTCCCGCAATGGTATCCCAGCCGGAAGCCAGGGAGTGATCCACAAGCTGCTTGGCAATATGATGTGTCTTTTCATCTTCACCCCATCCAAGCACATGAGCCGTTTCCAGCAGAAGAAAGGCTGTTTCAACATCATGCCCGTAGGTAAAATGGTTCAGGAACCAGTCCATTCCCACTGACCCTTCGTCCTCTGGCTCCCGCGATACCAGTGTCCAGTCAGGCTCAAAGAATAGTTGCAGGTAACCATCCGGATGCACAAAAGTATCCCTGATCAGGTAGAACATCTCCTCCAGCCTTTCTCTCACCAGGCTGTCCGGCCAGATACGGTACAACTCGGTAATGGCTTCCATCACATGGATGGAACTGTTATAATCCTTGATTCCCGCACCCATAATGCCACCAGGACCCTCACCAGGTTCCTGGTCACGAATTGGGGAGCCGTTTCGCCCCAAAGACTCAAAGTATCCCCCGTGTTCCTTATCGTGTGCGTGTTCTTCCATCCACAGAAAGGCTCTTTTAACCAGCTGAAGTGCCTCAGGGTCATTGCTTATCCGGTAATACTGCGAGAGTCCGTATACAGCAAAAGCCTGACCATAAATAAGCTTTTCGTTGATGCTCCTTTCCACAGGAGAACCCTCCTCTGTGCAAAAGGCATGAAATCCCCCGAATCCTTCATCCCACATGGCATCCCTCAGGAAACGGAATCCGCCAGCAGCATAATCCAGGTACTCCTTTTTCTCCGGGTATATTTCATAGATGAGAGAGGTGGCCCAGACATGGCGGGCCTGTTGAACAAGTGCCCTGTCGCCGGGTCCCTCTGCCGGGGACCAATTTCGTGTGAAGTTCGAATGATATCCCCCGTTTACAGTGTCTATCACAAGCGGGTACCAGGGTTCCAGGATGTATTTAAAAAGGCTCTCCTCCAACTCATTGGCCACGGCAATCTGCCCGGCTTGTGCAGGAGTCATACCGGGTTCCACGTTCTTCTTAGATTGGCAAGCGGTCAGGCTCACAGCCACTATTAAGATGAAAAGATTACGTGTCATCGGTATTTGATTAAAGCGATTGTTGATGTATGCTATTCATTGTACACATTGGCCCAGAGAATGCTGTTATGAAGTTCCAGGGCCTTATCAAAGGCTTTTTGAGCTTTTCCGGTTTGACCTGAGGATTGATACCCCAGTGCCATTTTGTAATGAGCCGATGCATTTCTTTGGTTCAGGTCCGATCTCTCTCCAAATTTAGCAAAGAAGTCTGTTTCTCCTTCTTTTTCAAGGGCTTCTTCTCCCGATTTCAGCAGTCTTGTTGAAGATTCTTTGGCCTCCTCTACAAGACCAAGCTCATTTTGGGACAACGCCCTGTAGTAAAGGTATTCTGAATTATCCACCGGGATCTCTGTTGCCTGTTTGAAAAAGCTCCTGGCTCTGTTTTTTTGTTTCTT
>JAGLPR010000012.1 GCA_023137255.1 Bacteroidales bacterium
AAAGCATCACTCACCTACTACCTGCCTACCTTTCTGACCTCCACCGGAAACTCGCTGCACTATTCCGAACTGGCCCTGACTGTCATACAGCTTGCCGGGGCCATGGGGGCGCTTTTTGCAGGCACCATCAGCGATAAGATCGGTAGGTACCGGACCCTTCTGATCATCAGCCTGGCCACCCCGGCACTTACCCTTCTGTTCCTGAACCTGGAGGGATTCTGGATCTTCCCTGTACTGCTTCCCCTGGGATTCTTTCTCTTTGCCCCTGTCTCGGTGATGCTGGCCACGGTCCAGGATCTGAAAACGGAGAAAAAAGCCTTTGTAAACTCCATCTATATGACCCTCAACTTCTTTGTAAGTGTTATGGTCTTCCCGATAGTGGGAGCCGCCATCGACCGGGTTGGGTTTCTCCCTACTTTCAGGACCATTGCTTACATCGGTTTCGGTGCCATTGTCATTGTGCTGATCACCCGGAAGAACCTGGACCGGATTACCGGTAAACCACTCCCACCGCCCGCTTCCTGATCCACCGATCGCCAGTTACTGGATGATAACCCGTGGCGTGGATCACACAGATTCCCGGAGGAACCATGCTCCCATCTTCACGCGCCCCGTCCCATGTATAAGTAACCAAAGGACCGGAGAGGTGGTTGTTAGCCAGATTGCGTAAAAGATTTCCCTGCAAATCGGTGATCCATAAACCAATGATCCAGCCTGATTCCCCGGGAGAGACTATAATTTCAAGCAGATCGTGGTAGCCGTCGTTATCGGGACTAAACACACCGGGTTCCACTTTAAACAATTGATCAGTCTCCGCTTCAGTCAGCGCCTGGGAGTTAACCCGGCCGGGGGTGGCATACCCTTCGATGGCTGCTGCCGAATGCCAGTTGTTCGGATCGCTCCCGCTGCGCTCCCCCGAGATCCGTTCCAGACTGATTCCCCGGGTATCGGACAATATTTCCACATGCATCTGATCTCCATAATTCACCCAGTCCACCACATTTCCTGCCCTGTCGGTCAGGTAGATAGTTCCGCCACTGTTGTTTAGAGTTTTCAGCCCCTCTGCCTCCACCCACTGACCCGACCTCTCCAGGTGGTAAGCTTCCCTCAGGTGTGGTACACACTCTGTCACAACTAAATACTCACCTGGCACCATAAGTCTGGAGTGATCCGACAGCGGCAGCGGATCATCCGCTGGTTCTCCCTCTTCCACCACATGAATGGCCAGCTCCCGGAGGTCATAAAAACGATTGCCCGGCAGAGTGAGCTCGATGTATTCCGGGTGGCCCTCTACCGGGTCATACATGATCTCATTGATCTGTACGCTTCCAAAAACAGGTTCAGAAACTGAGCCTGCCATGGATTCCAGGGGTCCTGGGTTGTTCCCCTGACAATCGGTCACCCGCGGAATCTTTACTCTGAAGATGTGCCTTTCCTGAAGGTTCACCGGGAAACTGAGTTCCAGAACGGTAGAGAGGGGGACAAGCAGATGTGCCCCCAGCGGAAGAATGTTCCCGGGTACCACGACGATTTGTTGAAGCTCTTCGGGAGATATGACCACCGGCTCGGAAAAGAAGAGCCTGAGCAGTCCGGGTTCAACAGATCCCAATGCATCCTCATCCGGATCACCGTATCCGGTATAAAGCAACACAGGCGGATCGATGTCCTCCAGAACCGTAGGGTTGCTGTTGATCCTTCCCGGGGTCCCCCCGGCCGGATCGGTTGAATATTCCCAATGGAAAGAGATGTTGCAAACCTGTTCCGGATCGGGAGATTCCAGCGACCAACCACCCTCCTTTTTCCAGTCAGCTCCGTCCCACGGCACCCCGTACCGGGCAGCATGCACCAGGAATTCACCGTGGTCAAACAGGGACATTGTGGCACCCCCATTGGGAAGAGTAATGTTGGTAACCACCCCGAATGATCCCGGGGCCAAAAGGGTCCCTTCAGGCATCATGGTTTCTGAGAGGGTATATTTCCGGGTGTTTATGTTCAAAACCCACCCCTCCAGGTCCAGTGACCGTTCCGACCGGTTATACAATTCGAGATACTCCCTGGCAAATTGGACCGGTGGATTGGGATCGGCCATCACCTCGTTGAAAACCACATCTCCCCACCCGGTCACCTGCCCTGAATCACCTCCTGGTAAAGCATCACCATCTGTTATGGGAACATCCTGTGCCAGCAACAATCCGGACAGCAGGAAAAAAATTACCGTAACATATTTCAGAAGAGAGAAATAATGCTGATTTTTGCAGAGCGAAGAACCAATAAAACCGATCATGAAAGTTGCAGTTGTTGGAGTAAGCGGAGCCGTGGGACAGGAGTTCCTGCGTGTGCTTGAAGAGAGAGACTTCCCCCTGGATGAACTGGTACTGTTTGGCTCAGCCCGCAGTGCCGGTAACCAGTACACCTTTAAAGGTGAAACGCTCACAGTTAAGGAGCTCAGGGAGAATGACGATTTCCAGGACATTGACATTGCTTTAACCTCCGCAGGGGGAGGAACTTCTAAACAGTTTGCAGAGACCATAACCAAACACGGCGCCATCATGATCGATAACTCCTCTGCCTTCCGGATGGAGGACGATGTGCCACTGGTGGTCCCGGAGGTTAATCCGGATGATCTTCACAGCCTCCCCAGGAACATTGTGGCCAATCCAAACTGCACCACCATCCAGATGGTGGTCTGCCTTAAACCCATCAACGACCTCTCCCCCATCAAACGGGTTCATGCAGCTACCTACCAGGCCGCCAGCGGCGCCGGGGCTGCTGCCATGGCCGAGCTGGAGGAACAGATCAAACAGATCGCTGCAGGTAGGCCGGTCACCGTGGAGAAGTTCCAGCACCAGCTCGCCTTCAACCTGATCCCCCATGTTGATGTGTTCACCGAGAACGGATACACCAAGGAGGAGATGAAAATGTACAACGAGTCTCGCAAAATCATGCACTCCGACATTGAGGTAAGTTCCACCTGCGTTCGTGTTCCGGTACTCAGGAACCACTCAGAGGCCATCTGGGTGGAGACCGAGGATGCCCTTGACCTGGAACAGGTGAAGGTTGCACTGGCTTATGCAGAAGGGGTGACCATGCAGGACGATCCGGCCAACAACATCTACCCCATGCCGCTGGGATCGGCCAGTATGGATGACATTTTTGTGGGAAGGCTCCGGAAGGACCTCTCCAATCCCAAAGGGATCACTTTCTGGTGCGTGGGAGACCAGATCAAGAAAGGTGCAGCTCTGAACGCTGTTCAGATCGCTGAGTACATGGTAAAAAACGGTCTGGTTTAATAGAGCAGATTGTTGTAGGGATAGCGCTTTACATGAATATCTTTCACCTTCTGGTATAGCAGGTCCTTCAGCTCATCAATGTTGGATTTCTTAAGGGCCGAGATAAAGAGTGCCTCCGGGTGCTCATTGATCCATTCTTTTTTCTGATCGTTCAGGCTCAGGTTCTCTCTGGTGGATGGTGTGAGGTCATCCTCATCCTTCTCTACGAAAGTATAAGCATCTGTCTTGTTAAATACCAGCATGGTCGGGATATCACCCCCACCGAGCTCCCTTAGGGTGGTTTCCACCACCTCGATCTGCACTCCGAAATTGGGGTGCGAAATATCCGCCACATGAATCAGGAGATCAGCCTCACGCACTTCGTCGAGGGTCGACTTGAACGACTCCACCAGATGGGTGGGTAGCTTCCTGATAAATCCCACTGTATCGGACAGCAGGAAGGGAAGGTTCTCCACCACCACTTTGCGGACCGTGGTATCGAGGGTGGCAAACAGTTTGTCCTCGGCAAAAACCTTGGATTTACTCAACAGGTTCATCAGGGTCGATTTACCAGCATTGGTGTAGCCTACCAGCGCCACCCTGACCATCTTGCCACGGTTCTTGCGTTGCACCATCATCTGCTTATCGATTTTGGTCAGCTGATCTTTCAGTTTGGAGATCTTATCGCGGATGATCCGCCGGTCTGTTTCAATCTCCGTTTCACCGGGTCCCCTCAACCCGATTCCCCCGCGCTGACGCTCCAGGTGGGTCCACATCCGGGTCAGACGAGGCAGCAGGTACTGGTACTGAGCCAGTTCCACCTGAGTCTTGGCATGGGCGGTCTGAGCCCTGCCCGCAAAAATATCGAGGATCAGGTTGGTGCGGTCCAGGATCCGGCAATTGAGCTCACGCTCGATGTTTCGGAGCTGGGAGGGAGAAAGCTCATCATCAAAGATCACCATATCGATCTCCTCCTCAGTCACAAACTCCTTCACCTGGCCGAGCTTCCCCGAACCAAGAAAGGTCTTGGGATGGGGAACATCCAGTCGCTGGGTAAATACCCCACGCAGTTCTGCTCCTGCCGTCTCGGCCAGGAATGCCAGCTCCTCCAGGTAATCCGACGACTCCTCCTGGGTCTGGCCCTGCTTAATCACTCCCACAAGTACTGCCGTCTCCGGGTAGGGTCTATGGTCCCAATAATCTCCCATAATTCTGAATCAGGCTGCAAAAATAGCAAATACTGCTGAGCAAAAAAAAAGGAGCCCCCGAAAGGGCCCCCAAGATTAGAAATATAAATATTCAGGCAGATTTCTATTTAATAAATTGTCGGTTTGCATAGATGGCATTGCGGATGGCGGGCTTGATGGTTTCTGTACACATCAGCACCATATCCACATCGGAGGGAAACGGAATCTTCTCCTGCTGAGTTTTCGCCAGGGCCTCCTCGGTGAGAGCACCTTCATCTCCAATGGACCTTGCTGAAATATGCTCAAACTGGTTGGAGGCTCCAAAAGGCTCTTTCTGGATCAGCCGATCAGGATTCATTGAAAGAATCTCAACCTCTCCCCTGATCTCCACACTCTTGAATTGTCGTGTCTCGATCATGGTACAGGTAATCTCTTTGAACTTCTGCACTTTGATATCATTACCGGCAGTATCTCTCATTACATTTCCGTTGGCATCCAGCACATAATCAAATCCGGTAGAAATATTCTTGGTGAAGACCTGGTCAGTATCCTTTACATCGTCAGGTGAGACCATGATGGAGAGGAGCTTCACAAATACCGCATAGTCGTAAGTGGCATTTTCATCCACATGCTTGAAGTGGTACTCCACCCACTCATTGCCCAGTCCCCTGGTATCAAAAGAGATCAGATCCTCCTCCACCATAGGCGGCAGTTGCAGGGGGGACTGATTGTTCACCTCTACAATTACCCGGCTGATTCCCTTCATGCGTGCATCATAGATCAGTCCGTCGATGTTCTCGAACTGCCCCCCGCTATACTCCGATGCCTTCATCAGATGGTAGTAAGCATCCCGGTAGTCCTCCTTCTGAAGAGCATTCTCCAGCAGTCCCTTCCCATTGTTATAAAAGAAGTCTGCCGCCTTCTTCTTGGCAGCAATCATCTCTGCATCATAATCCACATACTGATAACTATATGTTTTCCCTTCCACGGTAAGCGGGGTGACAGTGCGCACCTTGCGCTGACGCTCCTTTAACATATTGAAGCGGCTGAAGATCTCATCGTAGTTGTCCGGATTGTTCTCCATCTTGAGGAACTTGATCCGTTCCAGGTCCCTGTCATTGGCCATGCGATAAGCCCTGTCCATTTCAGCCGCATCAGCGGCGTCTGGCTTCCTGATCAGTTTCTTGACAGTCTTGTCAACGACAGCATCATAATTGCCCTGTTGTAATTTCTTTGTGGTGGAGCCACAACTGGAAAGCAACAGCACAGTAACGAGAAAAGCTAAGGTCTTTTTCATGATTAAATAGTTTTAACTCCCGCTAATTTAAGTGCTATTGCAATAAAAAAGCCGGCTTGCGGCCGGCTTTTATTAACAAATATCTTTATACGTTCTACTGCAGTACGAAGTTAATGGGGAAAGTAAAGAGCACCTTAACTGCTTTACCACGCTGCTTCCCTGGGGCCCATTTGGGGGATGACATGACCACCCTGACTGCTTCCTTATCGAGGGCAGGATCCACACTACGAACAATCTTTGCATCTACCACCTTACCTACTTTGTTTACAGCAAACTGAATTATAACGCGTCCGCTCACGCCGTTCTCAGCTGCAATTTCTGGATACTGGAGGTTCTGTGCAATGTACTTTCGGAATTCAGTAGCAGGATCTCCACCATTGAAGGTCGGCATATCCTCAACAATATAGAATACCTCCTCCTCGTCAATCTCCTCACTGTCATCCATCATGCTGGTGAAATCATATTCAGTATTGTCAGTGGCTTCCATATCGAAATCGAAATCATCTTCGATCTCCACATCGTCATCCACAATATCAAGTACCTCTGCAACCTTGGGCTGCTCGGGCTTCGGCTCCGGTTTGGGCTCTTCCCTGCGGGTGATCTGCATCATCTCATCCTCAAACTGGATCTCCTTAACCGCGTCTGAATTATCATCCTTGCCTTCACCCTTGGTCCATTCAAAGGCCACCAGTACAATTGAGAGGGCTACCACGAGTCCAATCTGGATGAACATACTTTTTCTTTTCTCCAGGTCTACCGATTTTGCTTTCTTAATTTCCATGTCGCTGTGAATTTGGGCAATAAAAATAGTGATTTACAAATTATAATTCAAAAAGAATTTGCTCAAACATTTATTTACAATGAAATAGCTGCAAAAATACTGCCAATCTGCTGTTTTTTACTTACAATTTTTTTGATACTTTTGCCACGCGTTGGGGCATTAGCTCAGTTGGCTAGAGCGTTTGACTGGCAGTCAAGAGGTCATCGGTTCGATTCCGATATGCTCCACACAGATAATCAAAGGGTTGCGATCGATCAGATT
>JAGLPR010000120.1 GCA_023137255.1 Bacteroidales bacterium
CCTTTCAGCAGGTGGGCATCCACAAACAGGTCGTGTAGCCGAACTACTCCCTCCTGCCGAAGGAAGGTATGATCCGTTAAACGGGAGATGGCCTGGTCGTACTTGCCGTTCAAGAGCAGTACTTCAATCTCCCTGAGGTAGGAATCGTTCCTCTCTCTGACCACCCCTGGATTGGCGGAGAAAAGGTTGAGCCTAAGCTCCAGGGCTTCGTTATTCAGCTCATAGAGCACATCCAGTTCGTAGAAATACCTGGGATCATCCTGATTGATCGCCATGGCTTTCTCATAGTACCCGATGGCACCTGCAATATCTTCGTGCCATCTGTAATATCCCCAACCCAGGTTCCTGTGAGCAATGGCCAGGTTCTGGTCAATACTGACTGCCTGTTTCCAGCAGCCGATGGCTCTCTCCGGCTGATGATTGTACAGGATATTTCCCATATAATACCAGGCCCTGGCATCGTTGGGGTTGTTTTGAAGGGCAGCCTCCATGATCTCAATAGTCTCGAACCTGAAGGGGAAGGCATAATCGGTGGATGCAGCTGCAGCCGAAGCATAGTGGGTGCCGGCAAGCGCCTTATCACCCCTTTTTTCACTTAACCAGGCAGCATAGTAGTGCAGGATCGGGTAGGAGCGTAACAACTCATGGTCGCTGTTCAGCGCTATCTCCACCACCTCCGAGGCCTCTTTGTAAAACCCGTTGTTGAAATAGTCCGAAGCCAGTTCCAGGTAGTTCTCCTTGTTGTTATTAAGCAGGGCAACAAATTCTGACCTGGAAACGGTGCCTTGCTTCAGAAGTTCAAAGGCTGCCATATGATCCAGCGGATCAAGCATTCTGGCCCTACGGGAACTGATCCCGGCATGTTCTGAATCACCTATACGACGCAGAACGGCCGATTTCAATGCAAGCGCTTCCGGGTGGATGGAGTTCATGGAGAGTGAGCGGTTCAGATGATCCAGTGCTTCTGCGTACTTTCCCTGCAGCATGGAGATCCCGGCCAGTTCGAAATGGGCTGCAGCATAGAAAGCCTGGTCCCATGTGGCGCGGTACAGGGTATCAACAGCATCGTCAAACTTAAGCTGCTTCTTCAGCACCACGCCCAATCTATAGAGGGCTTCACAATCACGCGGACGGGTATAGTCGGCGGTGATCCGGCGAATGCTCTTTCGGTACAATTCTGCCGCTTCATCATATTTCCCGGCTAAGGCAGTCAGGTTCCCAAGGTGCAGGTTCGCCTGTACATTCAGGGGATCCCTTTGTATGGCTTCCAGAAAATAGTCCTCCGGATCGTATCCCGGATTGTGGAACTGCATGATCCGCTGACCGGTCAGAACCAATTCCTCAATCTGCTCTATTTCTTCAGGTTTCCGGGGCGGTTTTACTGTTTCCGGAAGTTCGGCCACATATTCCTGCGCCTTCTCCTGGTAGGAGATAAGTTCCCTGTTCTCCCGGTCCAGCAACCTGACCTTCAACCGGGTGATGTCTGTTCCCTCTTCCACCTCTATTTCTGTTTGAAAGGGCTTGTCCGGTCCAATTTCGATGGGCGCTTCATAGATGATAAGGTCATCCTTCATCACAACCATCCTGCACTGCTCCTGAACGCTTGTGGTATTAAGCCCGATCTTTACCAGGTGGTCATCAACCAATGCGAGATTCACAGCTGCATCGAGATTTGCATTCTTAAAACCGCCCAGGTTCCGCACAGGATACCAGTACTGTTTCAGATGCTTCATTTCACCTGGTTTGATCCAGCTGTAATCGGGCTGATTGTCGGAAAATCCACCCACCATCAGTTCGGCATAGGGTCCGTCAGAATCGGTCAGAATCTCACAATCCCACATGTGTCCGTATTCGCCGGGGCCCCATTCCCAGAGCTTGGCTCCTTTAACAATGTGATGGTTTCCCACATGCACCGTCCCGGCATCCCTGTTGTGGTCATAGCCTCCCATGAAATCCTCCTGCAGGTCATAAGCAAAAATGGAAATGGGATCGGGATGGTTCTTCCACCAGCTGACATCGATCTGCCCGGTGTAGTCCTTGCCATTGTAAATCTCATCGGAAACAGGCCAGTGGATAAAACTGTTCTTTGCGTGATACACTCCCTGGTGCACACTTGCAGGGAAGATCACCTGGTAATCCTGATTTGCATGAGTGGCCACATTGGCCCAGTAGAGGATGGAGTGGGTATGTTCGGTACGGTTGAACATCCTTACATCCGTTTCGATATAGCTTTTGCCCGGGTGCAGCGTGAGTCCGATGCTCCATTTCATGCGGTGCCTGGGTTCCATCTCTCCGAACCAGATGGTCTTACTACCATCGTCGTTCTCAACCAGCCTGTAGTCCACAGGCAGATGGGTGGTAGCTCTGTGATGATGGAAAACACACCACTCGATTCCGCCCGAGATCCAGGCCCCCAGCATCCCGATATTGGCCGGTTTGATCACATGCTGGCGGTAGAAGATCTCGTAATTGTTGGTCTTATCGGTGGCATAGAAGAGGCGTCCACCGATATCGGGCAAAAGACAGAGTTTGATGTATTCATTTTCGAGATAGACTGCTTTATGTTCCCGCTCCGATTTTTCAGAAGAGAGGTTGTCTTTCAAGGAGTAGGGATAGAGTACCCTTTTTGCACCCTGGTAGGCATCGGGCACATAGAACATGGGATTCTTATCTGCAGGTAAGGGCTCGTAGGTGGGCAGGGTGAGCATCTCCTCCCAAACCTTAACCTGTCCTTCCAGGCAGCTGCCGGTAATCATTATTGTGGCGATGAACAGGATTTGCAAAGAGTATTTTTCAGGTCTCATGGTCTTGGTGCAGTTGTATAGAGTTGATGAAGGACAATACATAAATATAAGAGGTACATATCAGAAATCCATATGAGAAAGAGTTTTATTAAATTGCAGCCTCAACTGCTAAAAAAACCTAAAACCCATATCATGAAATACCTCACGCGAATTGTTCTGTTATCCATTTCCATAGTTATGCTTTCCGGTTGTGGTCAAAAGGAGGGGTGGAAGCTTGTATGGTCAGATGAATTTGATTATAGTGGATCACCCGCCGAAGAGTCGTGGGGATATGAAACCGGTTATGAGAGGAACAATGAGCTGCAATACTATAGCAGCGATCTGAAAAATGTTAGGGTGGAAGAGGGGTACTGCATCATCAATGCCCTGCTGGAAGAGGGAGAGGACAGCATCACCTCCGCCTCCATCAATACACTTGGGAAACAGGAATTCCTTTATGGACGCATTGAAGTTCGTGCAAAGATCCCTTCGGCCCTGGGTAGCTGGCCTGCCATATGGATGATGGGCACAAACAGGGGCGAGCTGGGATGGCCCGCCTGTGGAGAGATCGATATCATGGAGCATGTGGGGTATGATCCCGACAGAATCCATGCCAACATCCATACCAAGGCATACAACCATTCTATCGGGACCAACAAAGGCAACCAGATTGAAGTGAAGGAACCCTGGACCGATTTTCACATCTATTCGGTGGAGTGGTTCGAGGACCACATGGATTTCTTCATGGACGATTCACTCTACTTCTCCTTCGAAAATGACATGGCAGGGAACAACGATACCTGGCCCTTCGACAAGCCCCACTATTTGCTGATCAACCTGGCATACGGCGGAAGTTGGGGAGGAAATCAGGGGGTCGATATCAGCCTGCTGCCCCTTCAATATGAGATTGACTATATTAGGTACTACAAATAATCCGGACTATTATGAAACTCCAACGACTTTTCTCCACTGTTTTTATTATTGCCATGTTCGCTTCTGTTGGGCTGAAAGCCCAGGAAGGTTACATTCCCACCCAGGAAAACCTGGACAACCGTGAGTGGTTCCAGGACAACAAGTACGGCCTTTTTGTGCATTGGGGTGTCTACTCCATCATGGGGGGCGGAGGTGACCAGGGCATTGCCGAATGGATCATGGATCATAAGAACATTCCTGTCGGACAGTACGAGAAGCTCCCCGCTGCTTTCAATCCCACCCAGTTCGACCCGGCCGAATGGGTCTCCATGGTGAAGAAGGCGGGGATGAAATACATCACCATCACCTCCAAGCACCACGATGGATTTGCCATGTACGATTCCAGGGTGAGTGACTACAACGTGGTGGATGCCACCCCCTATGGCAAGGATATCCTGGGGATGCTCAAAAAGGAGTGTGACAAGCAGGGGATCAAGCTGTTTTTCTACCACAGTCAGCTCGACTGGCACCATCCCGATTATTTTCCTATCGGGAGGACGGGAACAAAGATCGAGGGACGAACTCAGTCGGGCGACTTTAATACGTACATCGATTATATGAATACCCAGTTATCCGAATTGCTTACCCAGTATGGGGAGATTGGGGGGATCTGGTTCGACGGAATGTGGGACAAGCCCGATGCCGACTGGAGACTGGCGGAAACCTATGCCTTGATCCATAAGCACCAGCCGGGGGCATTGATTGGTAGCAACCACCACAAGATGCCTTACCCGGGCGAGGACTTCATGATGTTTGAGAGGGACCTGCCGGGAGAGAACTCCATGGGATTTAACAAAACTGGAATTTCTGACCATGTACCGCTGGAGATGTGTGAGACCATGAATGGGTCGTGGGGATTCAACATCGTCGACCAGAACTACAAGTCGGTCGATCGCCTTATCAAGACCATGGTGAGGGCAGCCGGGTACGGAGCCAATTTCCTGCTTAATACAGGACCCATGTCCAACGGAAAGATCCAGCCCGAAAACGTCGACACCCTAATGGCAATCGGCCAGTGGCTGGAGACATACGGTGATGCCATCTATGGCACCAGGAAGGGACCGGTAAGGCCACAGGAGTGGGGTGCCACCACCACCAAAGGAAATGTGGTCTATGTGCATGTGCTGGACCACAAGGGGGGTAAGCTCGAGATTCCTGGAATGGAATCAAAAGTGAAATCAGCTGTTTTCTTCGACGACGGCTCCAGTGCCGAAGTGAAAAAGACAAAAAAAGGAGTGGTCATTACCCTGCCTGCAGAGAAGCTCAAACCCATCGATACCATTGTGGTACTGACAATGAAGTAAGGTAAGTACCTGTTACGGAGTTAGCCTATAGCTCTTTGATCCGGATGTTCCGGAACCAGAGAAGTGAGCCGTGTCCCAGGAATCCAATGTGACCTGTGGT
>JAGLPR010000121.1 GCA_023137255.1 Bacteroidales bacterium
AGATCTCCCTTGATCCATACTTCCTGACTGTTCCATTCACCCACGGGCTGTTGAAAGCCCCTAAGGGCCGGAATGATACCATAGACAGAACCGTGGTACTGGTAGGGTTCCAGCTTGGCATAGACAGGTGCAGTGTTGTCAAGAATCTGAAGTTCATATCCATCATAGGCTGCATTACCTGTCAACGGGGCCCTGATTCCCAGTCCGTTGTTGGCACCAGGGGTGAGTTTAAACTCAAAACGGAAGATGAAATCGGAATACTCGTTTTCCGTATAGAGATTTCCTCCTCCTTCGGCGGGACGGATCACAATGGTGCCATCTTCCACTGCATAGCTGTGGTTCTCCCCGGTCCAGCCCGACAGATCTTTCCCGTTGAACAGGTTCACAAAGCCTTCGGCGGTCTCCTCCTCGCTAAGCACATTGGCAGGAGGTTCAAGCTCTCTTACATAGATATCCCTGAAAGCCAGATCGGTGCCATGGGCCTGAAGTTCAAGTGAGCCTGTCGCGTAGATGGGGATGCTTCTGTCCCAGTAGTTCTCCATTACCACCTTGTCCACCACCAGTTGTCCGTTGAGGTAGACGGTGACTTTTTCACCAATCATGGTAATGCGGAAGGTGTTCCATTCACTCACAGGGTTGTCAGCCACCAGAAGCGGTTTGCTTTCATGGACCTGGTTGTTGTATAAACCGCCCGATCCTACCTGGGCGCCAGACTCCACCCTGGCGGTGTCCCAGATTTGTATCTGGGGAGATCCGCGAAGGTAGATTCCCGAATCCCCTTTTTTAGTGATTCTCCAGTCTACGATCATCTCAAAAGAGCCATACTCCTTGATGCTGCATAGGTTGGAGCCGTCCCCGTTAAAAACTATGCAGTGGTCCTTTACGCTCCAGTTCTCTTTCAGTTTTGCATTGGCTGTATCCTGCAGAACCTGTAATTCTTCGGGCGACAGGTCCTCTTTCTGTTTGGGATCGCTTGCCAGTCCCTGCCAACCTTCCAGATCGTTTCCGTTAAACATGGAGACAAAGCCCACTTGCTCCGGCATAAGTGCAAGGTAGTTTTCAATATCAATCTGCAGGTATTCACTATCGGGTCCGGTGATGATCTCTTTGGCCCTGACCAGCTTTTCCCTGACCAGTTTTCCTGAAAGACCATTCTCCTCTCCGCCGCTGGGTAGTGCCACCCTGACCAGTGCATTGGCTGCTTCGGTCTGCAGTTCTTCATTGTCCAGGTAGCCGCTTAATGTGATGAAACTAAGGAACGTATTCACATTGCCCATGGCCCGGAGCAGGGAAGTGGTGTTTCTCGGGCTTGCAGCATGCGAATCTATTTTTCTCAGTAACAGTAGTTTCTGATCATCGGGCAGTGAGGATCCGTTGACCACTCTTACATAGTTTTTGAAGGCTTCCTCCCGGATTGCTTCCTCCGGATTTTTGGAACAAATCTCAAACATGGCCCGTGTAGCAAATATGTCATCGGACTTAAACAATCCGTCAAGCGCCCGCTCTTTCGTGGCTTCGTCGCCACTCATGTATTCCGAATAGACTGCATCGAGGGCTTCTTTTCCGCCTATGGTTGCCAGAACCCCGATGTAGTTGCTGGTGGAGGAACTCTGAGAAGCATGCGAGAGAAGTTTCTGTGTGGCAGCTGCTCTATCCGGACTGCTGTTGATCGATTCAACCAGTGCTTTCTCAATTTGCAATTGCTCATCTTCATCGTCCAGTTGATCAAATAGTTTCATAAGTACCTCCAGGTGTTCATGTGAGGAGACTTTATAGAGCTTGGCAATGGAGGCAGACCGAACCTGACCCTCCTCACCGATCTGGTCATAGAGCAGATTGAAGGACTTAGCCTCTCTTTTTTCGGCAATTACTTCAATCAGGACAACCTTTGCTCCATCAGGAGCATTTTGCATCTGGTAGCTTAGCAACGGAATCAGATCCTTGACCACGCCTTGCAAAAGTGCAGCTTTGGCTGCATCTGTATCGGGAGGAGCCGGGTAGTCAATGAGGTGCTTGACGATGTGGGGGACCGCCTCATTCTTGCGGATCAGTGCGATTGACTTTAGTGCCTGTTCTCTCACAGCGGGATCCGGATCTTTCATATACCCGGTAACCAGATTGGCGCTACGTTTTCGATTCAGCTGCCCAAGCAGGTAAAGTATCTCAATCTTCACTTCACTGCTTTTGGTACTCTCGAGGGTGGGGTACCACGGTTCTGCCGGCGAGTTGTAAGTAGCTGCATAGTTGATGGCTGCCATGCGGTAAGCTTTGTGATCGCTCTCCATTGCTTTCACCAGGTAGGGCACTGCCTCTTCAATGGTGTAGTTTCCTGCCCCGGTGGTCAGTGCACCGCACATAAAGTGCATCTGTTCAGCTGTTTTGCAGTTTTTTTGTACAGTTTTGCAGATCTTCAGGCTTAGTTCGTGGTTAAGCTGTCGGGTCATCGATTTGGCATAGGCGAGCAGGCTGCCGGTGGCGTTGGTGAGTTCCGGCATGTACCCGGCTGCCTTGGCAGCATTGCTCAGCAATTTGTATGAATCGGAGTGACCGAGCCTGGCCAGGCAGGCCAGCACACTCCGCTGCAATTCGGAAGAATCGCTTCCTGCCAGTAAGGCAATGGCAGCAGCATGATCGCTGTTCCCGGTCTCTTTGATGGCATTGACCAGTGCAATGGTGACCTCACCCGTGCTATTATCCAGCTGTTTCACAAAAATATCGGCTGCTTTGCCAGGATGGGCATCCCGAATGATCCTGATGGCAGGGTCGTGCAGTTGAGCTTCTGTCAGATATTTGCTCAGGACCTCTATGGATGCCTCACTGCCAATATAATAGAGCTGACTCATCAGAAAGCTTTTTACAAATGAGTCGCTTCTTTCTTCTATCTCCTTCAGGATGATTAATTCCCATCCGGTTTTCTCCTTCTCCATGCCGGGCTGACTCACATATCGGGAGAGGCTTTCCACAGCCATCCTGGCTCTGGTGTCATCACCTGTTCCGGGAGGGATCACCAGGTCCAGGATCTTCTGCAGTCCCGCCTCCTCCAGCTGGAGCATCAACTCCATCTGTTCTTTGAGCTCCTGCTCATTGTCGGCAGGCATCTGGACCAGCAGATCGGCCACTTTGGTATCCAGTGTCCGCTTATCCTGTGCAGTGAGGGGCGATGAGATCAGCAGCAGGGCAAGCAATACAACGATAGTGTTCTTTATGTTTTTCATGGTTTTAGTCTTTGTTGTGAGAACCGGTTTTCTACATGCTCCAGGGTGAACGCATCTGGGGGTATATCAGGCGGTTGGCCGCATCATCATTGATAAACTCCTGATTGACCGGATCAAAATGAAGGGTACGTCCCAGCCTCAGGGCTGCGACGCCCATATTCACCATGGTGCAGGAACGGTGACCATTCTCTTCATTGAGGGCAAATTTCTGACGGGTTCTTACCGATTCATGAAACGAGGTGATCTGCGGAGCCGGGTCGGGCAGACTGGCCGCCAGTTTCTGAATGTTGGGGATGTCGGAACGAAAGCCCCTGTATATTTTTCCTTTGGGACCCTCAATGTATGCTGCATCCTTGTCTTTGTTCGCCCCATCGAGGATGATCTGGCAACCATCTTCGTAGGTATAGGTAATTCTTCGCCACGATCCGACGGCATCGGGATGCTGCTGAGGCGCATCCACTTCCACTTTGATGGGACTGGTGTGGTCCTTGTCGAGCATGTACTGAACCGGATCTAGGTAGTGCTGACCCATGTCACCCAGTCCGCCTCCGTCATAGTCCCAGAAGCCACGGAACTTGGAATGCACCCTCAATGGGTTGTATGGTTTGTAAGGTGCCGGTCCCAGCCACATGTCATAGTCGAGATGCTCCGGAACTGGCTGTGGGGTCAGGTTTGTATCCCCGCTCCAGTAGAACTTCCAGTCATAACCGGTAATACCGCTTACCGTGATTTTTAATGGCCAGCCCAGTACACCACTCTCCACAATTTTTTTCAGTGGTTTTACGGTGGTGCCCATCCCGTAAAAACCACCCCTGAAACGGAACCAGGTGTTCAGCCTGAACATGCGGTCATTTTTCCTGACTGCCTCAATCACCCTAAGTCCTTCCCCTATGGTCCTGGTCATGGGTTTTTCACACCAGATGTCTTTGCCCGCTTCTGCTGCCATCACCGATATGAGTCCGTGCCAGTGGGGAGGCGTGGCTACATGAACCACATCCACATCTTTCTGCAGGAGCACTTCCCGGAAATCGGAGTATCCCTTCACACCTCCACCGGCCTTTTTCATGGCCCGTTCCAGGTGAAGCCTGTCCACATCACATACAGCTACCAGTCTGCCCTCGCGATTGAAATGGTGGTTGTAACCGATTCCCCCCACTCCGATAATGGCTTTGGTAATCTGGTCGCTGGGTGCGGTAAAACCCGGACCCCCGAGTACATGTCGCGGCACGATGGTAAAAGCTGCTGCTCCAAGCACGCTTTTTTTCAAGAAGTCTCTTCTCTCCATGATAGGTTGTTTGGGTGATTAGAAAGTGATTAACCAAATGTAAACAATCATGATAATTACACAACAGATCGCGGCTTAAAAACTACCAGATAATTTCTACCTTGCCAGCTGAACCTGTTTGATAACAATTTAGATTAAAACTATCATGGCACAATCAAGAGAAAATCTGAAGAAAACCCTGAACCATGAACAACCCGACCGACTGGTGGTCGATTTTGGAGCCACTCCGGTCACCGGGATACATGTACTGGTGGTCGAACAGTTGAGAGAACATTTCGGGCTGGAAAAAAAGCCTGTAAAGGTGAACGAACCTTACCAGATGCTGGGAGAGGTGGAGGAGGATCTGCAGGAGGCCATGGGGGTGGATGTGATCGGGGTTTCGCCGCCCTTTGATATGTTCGGCAATCCCATGGAAGAGTTTAAGGAGTACCGTACACACTGGGGACAGGAGGTGCTGGTGCCTGGGTCCTTTACAGTATCGGTCGACGAGAAGGGTGATACCGTGTTGTATCCCCAGGGAGACGATTCAGTGCCTCCCAGTGCCAAGATGCCCAAGGCGGCCTTTTTCTTCGATGCGGTAAACCGCCAGGAACCCCTGGATGAGAGCAAACTGGATCCGGACAATAATGTTGAGGAGTTTGCATTGATGTCGACTTCCGATCTGGACTACTGGCGACGGGTGATCCCGGAAGTTGCATCCAAAGGCAAGGGCGTGGTGGCCAATTTTGGAGGCACAGGCATAGGTGATATTGCCCTGGTTCCCGCTTTAAACCTGAAAGCACCCAAAGGCATCCGTGATGTGGCCGACTGGTATATGTCGACCCTGATGCGACCCGACTATCTTCATCATGTTTTTGAAAAGCAGACCGATATCGCACTTCAAAACCTGGCCATGGTCAAGGATATTGCAGGCGACCAGGTGGATGTGGCCTATATCTGCGGTACCGATTTTGGCACCCAGGATTCATCCTTTTGCTCCCTGGATACCTACGAGGAGCTCTATGCACCTTACTACAGGAAGATCAACAACTGGATCCACGAAAATACCCCCTGGAAGACTTTCAAACACAGCTGTGGTGCGGTGGAACCCTTTATGGAGAACTTCATCAATTCAGGCTTTGATATCATCAATCCGGTACAGATCAATGCTGCAGGCATGGATCCGGTCCATCTCAAAGAAAAATATGGGGATCGGCTCACCTTCTGGGGCGGGGGAGTGGATACCCAGAAAGTACTTCCCTTTGGTACCGCGGCGGAGGTAAAATCACACGTAAGGAAAGAGTGCGAAATTCTTTCCCCTGGGGGTGGATTTGTCTTCAATACTGTTCACAATATCCAGGCCAATGTTCCACTTCAGAATATACTCGCCATGTTGGAGGCTATCAGGCAATTCGGCTGAGAAACTCTAAGGTTTAATTAACCCTAATTTAGAACAGATTTATTATTTTTTTAGGTACCTTTGTGTCTTTAAAAATCAAGAATATTTTCCGTAAATAACTCATTATTAATAACTAAAAGCAATTTTACAATGTCAGATGTAAAACGCGTCTATACGTTTGGTGACAGAAAAGCCGAAGGTAAAGCCGACATGAAAAACTTACTGGGCGGAAAGGGTGCCAACCTTGCAGAGATGAACCTTATTGGAGTTCCTGTGCCTCCCGGATTTACCATTACCACTGAAGTTTGTACCGAATACAATAAGCTGGGTCAGGACAAAGCCGTTGAGCTGATCAAGACAGAAGTGGAAGCCGCTGTTAAGAATATAGAAGATATCATGGGAACCAAATTCGGGAGCAATGAGAATCCCTGTCTGGTTTCTGTTCGCTCAGGAGCAAGGGCATCCATGCCCGGTATGATGGATACTGTACTGAACCTGGGTATGAATGAAAACGCTGTGGAAGGACTGATTGCCAAGACCGGGAATGAGAAATTCGCATGGGACAGCTACCGCCGTTTTATACAGATGTATGGTGATGTGGTTCTGGGGATGAAACCCGAGTCCAAAGAGGACATTGATCCTTTTGAGGCTATTCTGGAAGAGGTGAAGGAAGCGCGTGGTGTGGAGAATGACAATGAACTGATTGTTGAGGATTTGAAGGAACTCGTGTCAAAAGGCAAAGCAGCTGTGAAAAAGCAAACCGGACACGATTTCCCGGTGGATCCATGGGAGCAACTCTGGGGAGCTGTGATGGCCGTATTTGACAGCTGGGAAACACCCAGGGCCATCTACTACCGCCAGTTGAACCAGATCCCCGGAGATTGGGGTACTGCAGTAAATGTGCAGGCTATGGTTTATGGGAACATGGGCGAGGATTCAGGTACAGGTGTTGCCTTTACCCGCGACGCAGGAACCGGAGAAGACATTTTTAATGGTGAATATCTTATTGATGCTCAGGGCGAAGATGTGGTTGCCGGTGTACGTACACCTCGGCAGATCACCAAAGAGGGTTCACTCAGGTGGGCCAAGCTTGCAAAAGTTTCTGAAGAAGAGCGCGCATCTGACTATCCATCACTTGAAGAGGTGATGCCCGAAGTTTATGCCGAATTGCACGAGACCGAGCAGAAGCTCGAAGATTATTTTGCAGACATGCAGGAC
>JAGLPR010000122.1 GCA_023137255.1 Bacteroidales bacterium
GGGAAACCGGCAGGTCTGATTGCCTGGCAACCACATGAGCTGGATGTAACTGGTTGGATACAAGAGGGTGAAAATGAAATAGTAGTTAAAGTATGCGGAAGCCTTAAAAATACTTTTGGCTTTTTCTACCATAGTAATGATAATTGGATACACGGCCCCCACTCCTGGAACAATGCACCTGAAGAGATTCCTGCAGCGTCGGAATATTTTCTGATGGATTATGGAATGTTTGAGCCCTTTGATTTACTGGAGTTTACATTAAACTAGCAAACAATTTATTAATAATTATCCTTTACACACCGTACTGAGAATCCATCAGATTTCACGTTGCTGTATCGGTGTACGGTGGAATATATGGAGTATATGTGGCGGCCCCATGCGACTGCAGTATCGCGCTCTGTTGCACTCCAGAAGTTGGCGTTGTCACCCAAATGTCCAAAAGTGCCATCATAGCGCCTGCCACCCCCGGGCAATGCCATAAATCCAGATGTCCCAAATGAATCGTTAGCCTTCAGTGTTCCATCAGCCCAAAGGCTTGCGTTTATGGCCAGTTTGCTACCTATGTATAAACCTCTGGGGCCAGTAGTGTCGGCATCGGCTTGTGCCATTCCTAAATACGTTTCCAGTTCTTTCCATTCACTATCACTTGGTATATGCCAACCATCCGGACATACCCCCTGTATACCACTGGGATTATTGTCACTGCTTCCAACGCCATTCAGGGCTGCTGCCCAGGTGTATAATGCTCCATAAGTGAAGGCTTCACCATTACTATCATTGTTGTAATAACAATATGCTATGTGCCCTGAACCTAAAGCATCCCAACTTGAAATGCTTTCAACCAAGGGGATTTCTGTTCCATCTGCATAATGAGTGGTTTCCAGGTTGCTGGCCATCCACCATTGGTTACCGATTTCTATGGTATTATAGGTATTTCCATCGTAATCGGTTATTGCAAAAAGGAGAGTTTCGATCTCAGCTTCTTCTGTTTTCTCGCAGCTGTATTGTAATAAGATTAGGCATACAAGAAAAATATATGTTATCCATCCAAATCTTATATGTTTCATTATTCTTGTTTTTGGGGTGCATATCACATCTGCTCCCACTCGATCCCGAGCCGTTTCAGTGCATACCCTGTTTCACGGAGGTAGTCACCATACCCGGTCATCCAGTGAAATCCAGGCATCCGTTTGGCCAGCACCTGGCTATCCACATCGAAACTGATATCAATTTGGGAACGGCAGATATCCATGAAGGGATGGTCGATGATGGTGCCTTTTAATCCCACATAATGACTGACCTTGAAATCGGGAATAATATTGGTTACCACCTGTCCTTTATGCATCTCTACCTTGGGTGCTGCCCCGTAGTCTGATTCAAAGTGGGTCATAATTCTTGCCGGCTCTTTGTTCTTACCATCCATTCGCCTGGGGGCGGTACAATGAGCCAGGGTAATGATCCCGTCATGAGGATAGGTAGGATCGTTCAGGAAGACCGGTTTGCCCGATATGTTGGCCAGCAATATCCCAGCCGGAATCACTACAAAATCTGATTCGCAGAATGCCAGGTATCCGGCATCATTCAGCAAACTGAGGGTCAAACAGGCAGATGTTTCAGCCAGTGGCATAATGGTACCCATACATCCATTGATGGTAATGGCCCGGCAGTTGGCACTATCCATGATCTTTCGAAGGACCTCTTCCAGCAGAAAGCAATTTTCCACGAATTCCTGCTTAGTTTCCAGAGTGAGACTGTTATCACTTAGGTACTCAGCTGCCCGCTTCCTGGAGCGATTTACAGCAGAAGCATCTTGTTTTGCCTCCATGATGATTTTTCCCAACTCATCATATGAAAATGTCTGTATCCCGAATTTGAACTTCTCCTCCACCAATCCCGGGACCACCTTATCGGGCTGTGCCCACGCCCCTGCTCCGCCAATGGCAAGGATTCCTGCATTCAGGGTGTTTTTTAATCCACATAAAGCCCTGAGGCGCCAGAGTATTTCATCCTGACTGTCGATCACCACATCTTCCTCATCCACTCCCGATACGGCAAGTTGGTCGGTATGCTGCCTGAGAAAACGGGGACTGATAATCTCATACCATAAATAGACAGGACCCGATTTATGCCGGCAGAAGAAGATCATATCCTTCTGCTTTTTATGCAGGGCATCAAATGTATCCATCCATCCGCCTGCTGCATAAATCAGAAAAACATCGGCAGATTCCAGGTCGGCGATTCCATCGATATCCCCGGAGCCCTGAATTCCTGATGCAGGCAAAAAATCTACAGGAAAATCTGCAGTCGATTTCAGATCAGATAGTTCTCCTTTGATTTTTAAGATTTCCTGCTTTGCGTCCTCTTCGGTCTGGATGCCACCCCATGACCTCCAGCTGGATTGATGCCGGTATTCGGGTACCGTGTATACAAGTATCGGCTTAACCACCAATGCCCGGCGGACTATACCTGTTCGCTCTTCGGGGACTGAACCTGCAAGTACCGACCATGACAAACCAGAGAGTGCAGCCACAGAGAGGGTAGACCCTCCGGCCACTTTGATAAATTTCCTTCGGCTCATGGAATCATCATGAGTGTGATTCTGATCATGAGCAGGACAACAGGTGTGGGGTTTTAATCCGGAACAATGCTTTTCAGAAGTATCCATAAGATTGTTTTTCAGGTGCTATTAAATGTAATGAATTTCCAGCAATGGAGCTTCACTCATTCTGTATGAAAGTAAACGCTGATTTTGTTCTGGCCCATCACATCAACCCATTAAAAATCCAGCTATGAAAAATCTATCTACTTTATTGGTATGCTTAATGACAATCTTAATGATCTCCTGTCAGAAAGAGGAGGTAAAAACTCAGAAGGAAACCGGCAGCCTGCACATTGATGTTGAATCGGCCATTCATGTGAATGAGGTGAACAACATGCTAAAAGCTGCCCCACAGGTCGAAGATTTCAAAGTCACTATTTACCAGTCAGATGGTACCGAGGTGATGACATTTGACTCTACTTCGGTCCGTCCCGATACCATTGAACTTGAGGTGGGTGAATATTATGTGGAAGCACATTCTGACAACAATCTTCCGGCTGCTTTTGATAATCCCTATTATTACGGCATTTCGGAGATATTTACCATAAGTAGCAACACGCAAAACTCGGTCGTGGTAAATTGTTTGCTGGCCAATACCATTGTAACTGTGGTCTATTCCAGCGAAGTAATAAACGGGTTTTCTGATTATACAACCACCGTATCATCGACCCTCGGTGCACTGGTGTACCTGAGGGGTGAAACAAGGAAGGGTTACTTTCAGACCCTGCCCCTGGAAATCAACGTTGAACTTATCTATCAAAAACCTGATGGGACGGATGTAACTAAAACCTTGTCTGGCAGCATACTCTTTCCGCTTGCAAACAGACACTATGAGATCCTTGTGGATGCTTCAATCAATGAAGGCATGGCAGCATTCCATATAACCATGGATTCCACTGATGTGCAGGTGGAGTTGATAGAAATTGCAGATACTCCTGTCATTCCACCTGCTGGTGCCATAGGATACGGAGAGTTACTTGTCACTGAAGTCATGTACAATCCCACAGCTCTCTCAGATACAGAGGGTGAATGGTTTGAAGTTTATAACAATTCGGATCAAACCATCAACCTGCAAAACCTGATCCTGGGAAGGGATGATGCGAACAGGCATATCATCACGGATCTGTTCGAATTGTTGCCCGGGGGCTATTTTGTCTTCGAACGTACCGATACCGCCACAAATGCTGCCGACAGTTATACATTCGGCAGTGACATGTTACTGCCCAATACGGGTGCCGTGCTGGCCATTTTCAATGAAGGAACAGAAACCGATCCCGGTGCATTGATCTTCTCGGTCGATTATGGCGGAATCAACTTCCCGGATGGTTCAGGGGCCTCCATCATCCTGAATCCGAATATGCTTAATGCTGTTGATGCCATCTCAGGAACCTCCTGGTGCATCTCCACTTCTGCATTCTATACAGGTGACCTGGGGACACCCGGAGCTGTCAATGATGCTTGCCAGTGATCAGGAGGAGTTGAACTCTCTATTTATCTGTAGGCATTATCACGAAAAGCGCTGAGGCGATATTGCCATCGCCATTAAAGTTTAAAAAATATTCATCAGCAAAATCAGCCAGGTAGACCTTTTCCTTGCGTAACCCCAGATCATCATCATAAGTTAAATCATCTTCATACAGATGTCCGCCCAGGTAGATGAATGATTCTGCATTTGCATTTTCCAGGGTGAAGGTAGTGCTTGTGTTTATTGTCGCTTCGCCACCTACATCGGGAATGACTCTCCAGGCGCCGGCTTCTGAAACATTCCAAAGAGATACCGCGGCAGAACCCGGTACCTCAAGATAAAGGTATCCAAACATTTCAGCCTCATCACCTGCATCTTCACAATTGGTGCATATAATTTTCAGCAGATCAACCTTATAGTTATAGAATACTCTCTGGCACTGCCTCACATTGTATTCCGATGCAAGGATAATGTTTGCCACTGAATTATCCTTCAGGTACCTCATTTTATAGGAGAGCGGGGCGCCGGGGGACTCTTTTGAATAATCCCCCCCGCTGGTTATAAAATCAACAATCCCCTCTATTCCATTTACACTCTGTACCGCAGCACTGCCAGAACCACCAAGGATATATGCCTTTACGCTGGAAGTATTGATCATCCTCGCATATTGGGAGTCTATATCTATGTCACCGGATGCGACTCCGGAAGAAAATGCCACATTCAGAGCAGCATTCATTTCCAAACTTGAATAATTCGATTCTACGGTAAATAAAACCATCCTGCCGTAGGTAACTGTTGACACATACAAAGGTGATGTACCCTCAAATGATTCCATGGCCGGAAGTTCTTCAAAAAGGTCATCAGGTGTTTGAGGCAGATCCATGTCAATGGTATAATAGATCTGAAGGAACTTGACAATCAAACGGCTTCTTATATCCAGTTTATTAAAATCAAAAGAAGCAGCCACATCCACAACTGAACTATTATAATTTCCCTGGATAGCCAGTGCCACCTGTTCCTGGGAATAGACATTTTCAATTTCGAAAGAAACCTTGGCCGCTGTGGCTCCTGTAACATCGGCACTCAAAATATCATTTATAGCTTCACGAACCGTGGATAGCTTTGGCTCGTCTACTGTCCGGCTGGGGCTGCCATCAATATTCTGCAGAGAGACCGAAATGGTCATCGGTTTGCGGTCGGCCAGAATGGGGATATATTCTCCCGTGGGAATACTTCCCCCCTTAATGATCGCTCCCGGGAAAATAACATCCGAGGTCGGATCCATCAGAAACATTTCATCGTAACCGGGTGCAGCTTTATACCTTTTGACACTGCATACATAATCGCCGGAGGCTTCGGCATCTTCAATTACTTCTATCTCCACCGGCTCAGGAAGCTCGTCAGGCTGGTCCATGTATTGGAGGGCCTGAATCATATCATTAAACTCCTCTGGGTCTACCTTATCCTTGTTACAGGAGAGTATAACGAGAAATCCCAGGAAAGCAATCAGGTGAAACTTTTTCATAATGTATGGTTTATTGATCAGTTTATCAATGACTCATAAATATGTGTTTAGACCAATACTTAATTTAAGGGTACGGGTATAATCGAGAAAAGTTACAATATAATATACCCGCATCAAAAGATTCAACTCGTTAATTTTTAAGCAGTTCGAATGGTTACTTTATGTCATTTCTGTGAGGTCAGTCTAAAAAATCTTACATTGAAACATCTTAGAGAAACTCTACTGTGCGTTTAGCCGTCATTTCAGACATACATGAAGATTACCTTAGCCTGCAGAAAATCCTTCTGAAAGCTGAAGCAAAGGGTTACGATCAACTCATCTGCCTGGGCGATATTTCAGGATTCAGTCAGCCGTTTTATAAGTATAGAAAATCCAGGGACGCTTCTGCATGTCTCCACTTACTAAGGGAAAAATGCGAAATCATCATCCCGGGAAACCACGATCTTCACCTGGCTCGCAGAATCCCCGAGCATTCAGCAATATTTGATTTCCCCAAGGACTGGTATGAACTGCCGCTTCATCAGCGTACAGAACTGACTAAAGATGAAATCTGGCTGCATGAAGACGAACTGGAGCACAATTACACCCCCGGGGACATTGCATTCCTGAACACCCTGTCCGAGTTTTCCGTTCTGAATACACCAGAGTTAAATATCCTGCTAAGCCACTACGCCTTCCCCAATCTTTCCGGGTTTAAAAAAGGTTTCTACTCCTGGGAAAAAGAGTTCAGTCAGCACTTTGAATTCATGCAAGAAAATGATTGCAGCCTCTGCTTTACCGGGCATGCCCACCCCAGGGGATTCTACATAGTCCATCCCGATAGTTTCAAGCAATACCGCTACCGGGGAATCAAGATTTCAGATTTCCCTGCAATAGTTGGAATTCCACCTGTAACACGGCACAAACACCGAACTGGTTTTTGTATATTTGATACAGACCAATTGGTGGTCCGGGCACATAAGTAATGCATTAATAATCATGTCACAAACCAATCTGAACAGGTTCTTCTTCTCCATCGTGGTGCTTTCCATCCTGGCCATTGGCTTGTTCATACTCTCCATCTTTGTTGTGATCCTGCCAAGGTTTGAAAAGACTATCATGGATGGGAAGAAGGAGATGATCTCAGAGTTAACCAATTCTGCCTGCAGCCTGATCGAAGAGTACCATCAGGACGTGATGGACGAAAGGATCTCGCCGGACTCTGCCCGGATCAAGGCTGTGGAGATGGTACGCAATATGAGGTACGGAAAGGAGCTGAAGGACTATTTCTGGATCATCGACATGCAGCCCACCATGATTATGCATCCTTATCGTCCGGAACTTGTGGGCTCAGACCTGAATGATTATAAGGATCCGGATGGCATATTGCTCTTTGTGGAATCGGTGAAATTAGTAAGCAGTCAGGGGGATGGATTCATCAACTACATGTGGCAGTGGAAAGACGACAGCACACGCATCGTGCCTAAACTCTCATACGTGAAAGCATACGAGCCATGGGGCTGGGTGGTTGGTACAGGTATCTACCTTGAAGATGTCAGAATTGAAATAGGGCAGTTAAAAAACCGCTTGCTGAGGATTGCGCTTTTGATGTCTTTCATCCTCGGTACCATCCTTGCATTTATTACCAGGCAGAGTCTCGGCATTGAAACCCGGAGGCGCAGGGTTGAAAAAGAGCTCCGCCTCTCCAGGGAAAAATACAGGACACTCGTGCAAGCTTCTACCGAAGGAACCCTGATGGTGGTGGAGCAGGCTTTTACATTCTCAAACCTCAAGTTCAGCACCCTTTCCGGGTATGACCCGGCAGAGGTGAGAGAGATGAAATTTGAAATGCTTTTCGGTCTGAAGTGGTCGACACTGGTGGCTTCCTTTAAGGATCCGAAAAAATCAGTCTCCTGTGAAATAACACTTATGTGCAAGGATGGAAGCACCAAGGAAGTAGTGATTTCAGCATCCAGGATAAACCACACAGAACAGACTGCATATATACTGATTATTAAGGAGGTAAGTGCTCAAACGCAATATAAAAGGGAGGGTAAACTGCTCTCAAGAGAGTTGCAAACCTCGCTTCAACTGATGAACCAGCCACTGGTATCGCTGGCCAGGGAAATCAGGAGATGTCCGGCCAGTACAACGGTCAGGGAGGCCGCAAGGATCATGACTCGTAAGAAAAGCAATGTGCTGTTCATCTCCCAGGACAATGAGATTATCGGATTGATTACCAACAATGACCTGAATAGCAGAGCGCTGGCAGCGGGATTGGATCCTGATACCAGGGTAATAGAAATCATGACCTCCCCCATCGCAAAACTGCCCGAAAATGCACTGCTCTATGAAGGATTGCTCCTGATGAAAAAGCAACGCCTTTCCCACATTGCATTGCCTGGGAAGGATCGCAAAATAGGCATGGTGGTGGGCTACGAAGATATTCTTCGAATGCATCAGAACATGGTTGGTTTTCTGATCAGTGAGATTGAGACCGCTGAGGAGGTGCGTCAGATCACCCGCATCTACCTGCGACTGCCAGTCCTGATAAAGGCCCTGATTGAGAGTGGCAGCAATACTTCGAACATTACCAGGATCATTACCTCCGTGGCCGATGCCATTCATAAACGGCTTATAAAGCTTGCGATCGAAGAGCTGGGCCCGGCTCCCAGGAGCTTTGCATTTATGGTCATGGGAAGCCAGGCGCGGGAGGAACAGACACTGGCAACGGACCAGGACAATGCCATTGTTATTGACAACGCTCCCGGGAAGTTGAACAAGGAGGAGCAAACCTACTTCCTTAAGCTGGGTAAAAAATTAAACAATGATCTGAATACGGTAGGATATCGGCTTTGCCCGGGAGAGATCATGGCCGGGAATCCAAAATGGAACCAGGATCTCAACACATGGCAGTCCTACTTCAGTGAATGGATCCGGAGCAGCAACCCGAAGGATATTCTGGATGTGGCTATTTTCTTTGACTTCCGCTGTATTTACGGGGATGATTCGCTTATTAAAAAACTTCGCGATCATGTAGATAAAACCACGGAAAGCAAATCGGTATTCTTCTACCATATGGCCCAGTCAGTAATAAAAATGAAACCTCCTGCGAATCTTCCGGGGAACCTGAAAGCCGATTCCCAATCGGACACCCTCCTGGATATTAAAAGGATTCTTCTGCCGGTCACCTCTTTTATCCGGCTCTATTCCATCCGTGAGAAACTGACAGTCACCAACAGCATGGAGCGCTCCGAACAGCTGCATGAAAAGAAGGTCATTAACTCATCCACCTTCGAGGAGCTGATCCAACCTTTCAACTACCTTACCTATCTCAGGATTAAAAACCAGGCATTTAGCATTGCCCGCAATGAGGTCCCCGAAAACACAATCAGACTCCAACAGCTTACCAAAATTGAAGCTCTTACCCTGAAAAAACTCTTTACTGACATCGCCGGTCTTCAAACCCGCCTGGGTGTTGAGTTCAGTAGTGTGGAGTAGACGCAACCTTTAAGCAGGCCTACTTCTCTTACTTACATGAAGCACCTCACAGTAATATCGTTTTCATTGATCCTCGCTACCGGAATTTTCATTTCGGGATGTGAAACATTCTGCGGCAAGTGTTACTGTGATAATTACGATACCCAAGCCCTTTTATTAAATGATACCGTTGAGCTAAGATTTGGAGAAATTTACTGCAATGCCGATCACAGGTTCATGCTGACATTCGATTCTTTGTACGGAGATGGTCGTTGTCCCATTGGGATGATGTGCCTCTGGGAGGGAAACGCCCGGATCCACCTTACCCTGGAGGACAAGAAAGAGGGTAGTTCAAAATTTATCCTGAATACTTTTAATGGCAATCTTACTGACACAGCCATACACGGAATTCGTTACGAGTTGATCAACCTGGAGCCCTATCCCATTGTCGATGTGGAATACCAGCAGAAGGACTATACTGCCATCATGCTGATATCGGAGTAAGCAATTGGGGGATTTTTGTCCGTTTTTGGATATATTTACCCTCATCAAATCCGAATCTTCAAAAACCAGATTTCCATGAAACTAAATGTCAGATTTCCCTTCCTGCTGTTATTATCATTTGTAATCCTCTTACCAGTCAGTGGCCAGGCTGAGAAAAGGGCGGTTCCCGTTTTCGAAAACGGGGAGGCCCAGATTGTCCCTGCCTTCGAGAACCGGGATGACTGGATCAGACACGATCTCTGGGTGGAGACAAAGTTTGATACAGATGGGGATCAGAAACCTGACAGAATGCATGTATCGGTCACCCGGCCCAAACAGACAGATACCGAAGGCTTAAAACTCCCGGTAATTTATGTATCCAGCCCCTATTTTGCCGGAACAGCCGGCTTTCCGGATGGAATGTTCTGGGATGTAAAGCATGAACTGGGCGAGATGGCGGACGAACGCATTCACCCTGAGAT
The DNA here is from genome assembly GCA_023137255.1 of Bacteroidales bacterium. GTDB lineage: Bacteria > Bacteroidota > Bacteroidia > Bacteroidales. The sequence goes on from JAGLPR010000122.1 coordinate 10,014, forward strand.
CACACGCAGGGGAGAGCGCCCGGTGATCTCAAATTCCCATCTCAAAACCTGGGTTCCCAGGGGATACATATTGGTCCATTCTTCATCCCCTGGCACAGGACTGTCTCAGGGTTCACCCACGGTGGGAGGCGATAACGAATCTCTTGCTCCCAAAGCGGTGATCGACTGGCTGTGTGGCCGGGCAAACGGGTATACCTCGCCCGACGGAGAGGAAACTGTTACTGCTTTCTGGTCCACCGGTAAGGTGGGCATGACCGGCACCTCCTACAATGGAACCCTTCCACTGGCAGCAGCCACCACCGGTGTGGATGGACTTGAGGCAATCATCCCCATCGCTCCCAATACCTCCTACTATCACTACTACCGGTCCAACGGACTGGTCAGGTCCCCGGGAGGATACCTTGGTGAAGACATTGATGTCTTGTATGACTTCATCCATAGTGGCGATGAGTCAAAACGGGCCTATAACAATGCCACAGTGAGAGATAAAGAGATGAAAGAGGGAATGGACCGGATCACCGGCGATTTAAATGATTTTTGGGCCGGAAGGGACTATCTGAACGATATGGGCCCCATGAAAGCTGCCTTGCTGATGTCGCACGGATTTAATGACTGGAATGTGATGCCTGAACACAGCTACCGGATCTACACAGCAGCCAAAGAAAAGGGGATCCCCGCCCAGATCTTTTATCACCAGAATGGCCACGGCGGTCCGCCACCCATGACCATGATGAACCGGTGGTTTACCCATTATCTCCATGGAATCGAAAATGGGGTGGAGAACGATGCCCGCGCCTGGATTGTCAGAGAGCAGGATAAGCCCATGGAACCCACATCCTACGAAGATTATCCCAATCCCGAAGCTGAGCCTGTTACTTTTCATCTGACCTCCGGAGCTCCAGCCAGAGGAGGATTAGGTACCGAAAAGAGAGACGGACAGGGAACTGAAACCCTGGTGGACAACTATTCATTTGATGGATCTGCACTGGCCAGGGCAGAGTTTACCAATCACCGGCTTATCTATGTCACTCCCGAACTGACCGGAGATATTCATATTTCCGGACTGCCAGAGATCACCATCCGCATATCGGCAAATAAACCTGCCGCCAATCTATCAGTGTGGCTGGTGGCCCTGCCCTGGGAAGAAGGAAGAAGATCAAAAATTACCGATAATATCATCACCCGTGGCTGGGCCGATCCCCAGAATCAGAGTTCACTATCCGAAAGTGAACCGCTTCAACCCGGTGAATTCTACACATTGTCGTTCAATCTGCAACCCGACGATCAGATCATTACCAAAGGACAGCTTATTGGTCTGATGATATTCTCAAGTGACAGAGAGTTTACACTCTGGCCTGAACCCGGAACGGAACTGACAGTGGATCTGGATGCAACAAGCATTACACTGCCAGTGGTAGGAGGTAAGACCAGCATCAAAAGTGCGTTCCCCGAATAATACATTACTTAACACATAATGAAATCTTTATCACTCTTTATTGCAGCATTTACTTTCATACTGCATCCACCTGTCTGTTCCCAGTCCGGTCTGGACGCAGCTTCAGGTTCCACATCAAATAAAGTGGAGAGCCGGGGACCTGAACGAGGAACACTCCTGGTCATCGGGGGGAGCGCTTCAGATATTTTTTATGAAAAATTCATGGAGCTTGTGGGGGGTGCCGATTCCCCCATTGTGGTCATCCCCACAGCCAAAAGCAGTGACTCCCTTACGGGGGAGGATTTGGAAAATTTCAGAAGCAGCTTTGTGAAACGAGGATTTAACAATGTCACCGTGCTGCATACCAGGGACCGCAAGGAGGCCAACAGTGTGGAGTTTGTGGAGCCCATCCGGAATGCACGGGGGGTATGGTTCAGCGGGGGAAGGCAGTGGCGGCACGCCGATTCCTACCTGAATACGCTGACTCAAAAAGCTTTTTTTGAACTGCTGAACCGGGACGGGGTGATTGCCGGAAGTTCGGCCGGGGCCACCATCCAGGGATCTTATTTGGCCCGGGGCGATACCAGAAAGAATACCATCATGATGGGCGACCACGATAAGGGGTTGGGATTCATCTCCAATGTGGCCATCGACCAGCACCTCATTGCAAGGAACCGACAGTTCGATATGTTCGAGATCCTTGAGAAGCGTCCCGAACTGCTGGGAATCGGGCTGGACGAAGATACAGGGATCATTGTGGAGGGGGACCGGTTCTCTGTCTTCGGAAACAGCTATGTGGCCATCTATGACAGATCGCGGTGGTCGGCTGAAAGAGATACCGTGTATGCACTGCCCGGAGGCAGCAGAGACTTCTACCTGCTCAGCAAGGGACAAAAATATGATCTCAGAAACCGGAAGGTAATAACAGATTGACATCCTTCCTTTCCTAAAGAGAAGCGATTCCCTGGCAGAACCTGTTCAAAAGCTGGTGAAATCTGCAGCAAAGAAATAGATATCTTTGGGGCAGAGAGACCGAACATGAGCCAGACCAGATTAGAATTGTTGAATGACCTGTTTCACAGGTGGTGCGGAGAGAGCATTGTATCTATTAACAAACTACCTGCTTCCGGCTCCCCCCGGGAATACTACCGAATCAAAGGCACAGATTCCAGTGCCATAGGGGCCATCAACCTGGACCGGGAGGAGAATGTGGCATTCATTGAATTCAGCCGGCATTTTCACTCCTTAGGTCTCTGCGTTCCTGAAATCTACCTGGTCGATCTTAAAAACCACGCCTACCTGCAGGAGGACCTGGGCGATGTGACCCTCTTCGACTACCTGTTCAAAGTTCGGGACAACGGGAATTTCTCTGATGAACTCATTGAGGTATATAAAAAGGTGCTGACGTCGCTTCAGAAGTTCCAGATCACCGGGGCAGAGGGACTCGATTACTCGTTGTGCTATCCCCGCTCCAGCTTCGATCGCCTGAGCATGCAGTGGGACCTGAGCTACTTCAAATACTATTTCCTGAAATTGGCCGGGATTCCCTTCAACGAGCAGCAGCTTGAGAACGACTACAACACCCTGATCGAATACCTGCTGGAACAGGATGCAGAATACTTTCTTTATCGGGACTTCCAGTCCAGGAATGTGATGTTGCGGGACGGCGAACCCTGTTTTATCGATTACCAGGGGGGCAGGAAGGGAGCCCTACAGTACGATGTGGCCTCCCTGCTATATGACTCCAAGGCAGACATTCCCAGGAAGGTAAGGGAAGAGTTGCTGGA
>JAGLPR010000123.1 GCA_023137255.1 Bacteroidales bacterium
GGATTCTATGAGAAGAAGATCCACTTCCTGCAGAGTATTCCCTATGCCCTGAACGACTTGAAATGGATTCTCAAAAATGTAAAATTCTCCATTGAGATCCCCACCCTGCTGAAGATTTTCAGGAACCTCCTGATTGCCCCCAAACTGAAGCGGTTCAAGGACAAAGAGGGTCGTACCTCAACCATGGTGGTCTCCATCAACAGCTTCAGTTACAAACACGGAATCCCCGACGACCCCAGCGGACAAGGCGGAGGTTACGTATTTGACTGCCGTGTAATCGCCAATCCGGGCAGACTGGAAGAGTACAGGTCTCTGACCGGTAAGGACGAACCGGTAATGGATTTTCTTGACCAGCAGGGCGACGTAGATGAGTTCCTGAGCAATGCCTTTTCGATGGTGGACATGTCGGTGGACCGTTACGAGGAGCGCAGCTACACCAACCTGATGGTTAGTTTTGGCTGCACCGGGGGACAACACCGCTCGGTCTACTGTGCCGAAAGGCTTGCTGAACACCTGCGTGAAAGCCAGAATGTCCAGGTCACCCTATGGCACCGGGAGCTGGACTAGCTCTCAATCATCAATGGTCTGCCCTACCAGTTGACGGAACCTCCACCCCGTTTGATCGTTTCCTGCATCCTGTGTCTGCTTCATCAGGATCCCGATGAACTGCTCTTTAGGATCGGCAAAATACTGGGTATTGAAATAGCCGCCCCATTCAAAAGTACCTGCACTGCCCTGACCTCCTGCATCCTGTCCACGCTGGTCAATCACTTTAAAGGCCAGTCCATGGTGTGCACCACTGCTCCCCCAGATATCTCCAATGTGGTTGGCCATAATTACCTGCACAGTAGTTCTGCTCAAAAGGCGGATGCCATTTAGCTCTCCCTGGTTCAAATACATTTGTAGAAAGGTCGCATAGTCTCTGGCAGTACTGCAAAGACCTCCTCCTCCGGAAAAATAGGTCATTGCCCCTTTGATCGGATATTCGACATCATAATAAGGGGTAGTAAATCTGACCCACCCATCGTTCTGTTTTGTCTGAACAGGTACCAGCCTGTCATACTTCGATGTTGGCAGATAGAAATAGGTATCATCCATGCCCAAGGGCTTGAATATACGCTCCTGAAAGAACCTGTCCAGTGGCATGCCTGAAACGATCTCAACCAGGTACCCCAATACATCGATCCCTTCGCTGTAGGTAAACCTTTCACCCGGGTTGTGGTGCAGAGGAAGTGTAGCCAGGTTCCTGATATTTTCCCCCAGTACCATGGGCTCCGTGGTCCAGGCATCGTTGATCCCCGCTTTCTGGTACATTTTCCGGAATTGATCATTGTCAATAAACCCATATCCTATTCCCGAAGTATGGGTGATCAGATGACGTATGGTAATGGGATTATTGGCCGGTGAAGCGATGTACGAAGAGTCCTCCTCAATCAATGAATCAAGTACCATGGCATTTTTGAATTCTGGAATGTACTTTGAAATGGGATCATCCAATCTGAATTTTCCCTCCTCCCAGAGCATCATCACAGCTGTGGAGGTAATGGCTTTGGTCTGAGACGCTATTCTGAAAATATCATCTCGTTTGAAGGCCCTCGCCGATTCAGTATCAGCCATGCCAAAGGCTTTGAAGAAAACGATTTTCCCGTTTCTGGCAACCAGAGCCACCGCACCCGGAATTTCACCCTGATCAACGGATTCGTTCAACATCTTATCTATCCGGGCCAGCCGTTCAGCAGAGATCCCTACAGAGCTAGGTGTTCCTTCAGTCAGGGGCGGCGAGTCCTTAACAGATGTGGTCTGACCACAACTTGCCAGAGCAAAGATTAAAAACAGGAATGTGCAAGTGTTTTTCATGGTAATATCTATTGGTTTAAATCGGTTCTTTCACTCGGAAATGATATTCTCCACTCTCTACCGCAAACAGAGCATACCCTTCCTCCACACCCTTAAAGAGAATGCCCGGTACCTTTTCAGCCCTATCTCTCCCCTCATATACCCTTGAAGGATCGGAGGCGGGAACATAAACTGAGGCTTGACAGCTCACCGGGACGGTCACATCCATGCTGAAGGAGCCTTCACTGTTTTTCCAGGTAATTCCCCCTTCTCCGTATGGGGTCCGGTTGGAATAGGTAACATACTCCAACTCATCCACCGGCTGTGGTTTGAAGATCATGTGCCTGTATCCGGGTTCCCACGGATCGGCCTGCATTCCGGCCAGGTTGCGGTAGAACCAGACCAGTCCGCCCCCAAACATGGGATGGTTATGGGATCCGCCTGTGTCCCACTTTTCGCGGCTGGTGGTGGAACCCAGTTCAATCCAGTGGCCAAAGGAGGGTTCTGTTCGTTTATTCAGTGCCTCGTAAGCCAGCTGATTAAGCCCATGCTCAGCCAGTACTTCGAAAAAGAAACGGGTACCGATGATGCCGGTATCCAGGTGTCCTCCGCTTTTTTTGAGTCCGGCCTTCAGTGCTTCCACCACCTTCTCATACTGCTCATCCGGTACTCCCATCTTCAGGGCCAGAATGTTTCCGCCTGCATCGCCATACGAACCGGCATCAGCATCATAAAACCGTTTGTAAAAGGCTTTCCTGGTTTTTTCTGCCAGTGCCTTGTACTCCTCCACATCCCCCTCGATTCCAAGCACCCTGGCGGTTTTTGCAGCAATGTCACTGCAATACCAGAGGTAGAAAGTATGCACCATCTCATCGGGGATCATCTCCCCCGGGGGCACCCACTCTCCCAGGTTGAACCACTTCAGCCACTCACCATTTCTGGCGGTACGTTTGGAATGCATGATCCCGTCCTCGCCGGTCCAGGAGAGCATATACCGTACGTACCCCTCCATTCCCACATAGTTATCCTCCAGCATATCGCGGGAGCCGTACTGCACATAGTACTCCCAGGGAATCACGCAGATGGCCGATCCCCAGGCCGGTCCGCCCCCGCACCCCGGTTGCCAGGGTGCTCCGTTGGGTACATAGCCGGTCTCTTCGATCTGGGCTCCCAGCATATCCTGTACCCATTTTTGATAGAAGTTCTTTGCATCGTAGTTATGCAACACCGTAATGCAGGCCACCTGGCCGTCGCCTGTGTAGGGCGACCGTTCACGATGGGGACAGTCGCTGGCTATTCCGCCATGCATGTTGTCGGTCTGGCTCCTCCGCCAGATCTTATTGATCTCATTAAAAAGTTCATTGGAGGTTTCAAATTTGGCAGAAGGTTCGATGAAAGTGTTTACCGCCTCTGCAGTAAGATGTTCAGGTCTCAGCTCTCCCGGCCAGTTGGTGATCTCTACCCCGCTGAAAACAAACCAGTTGAATCGCGGAGTATAATCTTCCGGCCCCTCTCCCCTGAAGGTATAGCTGTTCTCCCCCGAGTAAAGGTTGGCTTTGGGCATGATCCCAATGGTGTGACCCTCCGGTCCTTCCACCCCGTTCAGCCTGACCCATCCGGAGATCTCTACCCCAAAATCGACAAAATAGCGTCCCTTATCCAGTTTCTCAATGGAGACCGGCTCAATCCTTTCGGTCACCTTATCGGCATATGCTGTGTGGGCCACCAGTTTTCCAAACGGAGGGATCCGCAACGCCACCGGCTCCCATGCCGATGCATCAAAACCGGGCGTGCTCCATCCCGGTTGCTCCTTCCTGGCATCGTACTGCTCCCCGTAGTAAACCATGTTCATCAGGATGGGACTTCTGGAAGCGGTCCAGCTTTCGTCGCTTATCACCACCTGGTCTGTCCCGTCGGAATAGGTAATATGAAGCTGGCAGAGGAACCTGGGTGAACCGTAGGCGGCTGCCCAGAACTTGGCCGGATTATAAAAGCCGTTACCAAGGATCCCACCGATGGTGTTCTCTCCCTTATTCAGCTGTTCCTTCACATCGTAGGCCATATACATCACCTTGTACTCCCTGAAATCGTCGGGTAGATAAATCAATGCGTCCATCAGCTGCGGTCGCTTTCCGTAATTGGTCTGGTTGGGCACCAGCACATCATCCCCCACCTTTCCGCCATTGACCCACAACTCAAAGTAACCGAGTCCGGTCACAAATGCGACTGCGCTCTCCACCTCCTTCTCCACCTGAAAATCTTTTCTCAGTAAAGGTGCCGGGGGACCAAAATCATCGGGTGTGGCATTGGGGTTGCGCACCGCTGCGGGGAGTGCCTCTTCACCCTCCCAGGGGGCACCGATCCAGTCTGCCTTCCAGTCGTCCTGATCCAGGAGGCCCATCCGCCACATTCCAGGTTCGCTCCATTCAGACTCCACATCATCGCGGTTCCAGGTACGCACCTGCCACCAGCACTCCTCTCTTGATTGAAGGGGACGGCCTTTGTACTTCACCCGGGTTGACTGGTCCGACAACTGCTTTTCACTTTCCCACAGATCGGGCTGATCGAGCAACTCCCTGGAGCTGGACACCCTCACCTGCCAGGCGGTCTGCCGCTCACCACGTACTCCTTCGGCGGCCAGATTGATCCAGGCCAGTCTCGGCTGTGCCACATCCACGACAGAAGGATTTTCCAGGTATTCACAGCTCAGATCGACCGGCGATAGCTGACCTGGTTTCACGGAGTTCTCAGGGGCACAAGCCAACAGGAGACCCGATAATAAAATGACAAATAGCTGTTTCATATGATTACATTTGTTGAATGTGATCAGCTCCATTGCCGGTCCCACGAACGACGCTGGTTCCACTCTTCGGTAGGGGCAAACAACTCTTCATCGCGGTGAAGGTGCTCTTTTACCACCTCTTCGTTCAGCTCCAGACCCAGCCCCGGTTTCTCCGGTACAGTCACATAACCGTCCTTTACCATAGGTTTTTCAAGGCCGGTGACCAGATCCTCCCACCACAATTTGTCGACCGAGTGGTGCTCCAGGGCCACAAAGTTTTCTGTGGCTGCTGCAGTGTGTACACACCCCATGAATGAGATGGGCGAAGAGGCGTGGTGTAAGGCCATGGCGATCCCATGCTCCTCGGCAAAATCTCCAATGCGTTTGGTCTCCAGGTAGCCTCCGGCCGATACAGGGTCGGGATGCACCATATCCACTGCCCGTTTCTCGATCAGCTCCCGGAATCCCTCCTTCAGATAAATGTCCTCCCCGGTTAGTGTTGGCACATCGAGGGCCCTGGAGATCTCCTTCCACTGGTCGGCATATTGCCACGGAATCAGGTCCTCCAGCCAGGCGATGTTGTAGGGTTCAAAGGCCTTCCCCAGCCTGATCATGCTGTTCAGTCCCATGTGACCCAGGTGATCGATGGCCACCGGCACTTCCCATCCCACCTGCTCCCGCATGGCAGCCAGGTATTTCACCATCTCCTCGATCCCCTTGTCCGTGATCTGGACCCGGGTAAAGGGATGCATGGTGAGTCCGTAACTTCCCTTTGTCTGTTCCCATCCACGCATCTCATCCCAGTGCTCCGTATTGGTGAGGGTGCCGGGGATCTCCTTGATCAGGCCGATACCGATATCCATCTTCATGATGGTAAACCCCTGATCGATGCGCTCCTTCATCTTTCTGGCAAACTCCTCCGGTTCTTTCCTGGAGGGGGTATCCACGTAGATCCTGACCCGGTCCCGGTATTTCCCCCCCAGTAACTGGTAGAGCGGCACATTGTATACCTTGCCGGTGAGGTCCCACAGAGCCATCTCCACACCCGAGACTCCACCACCCTGGCGTCCATGAGCGCCAAATTGCTTGATAATCTTAAAGATCCGCTCCACATTGCATGGATTCTCCCCCAGGATCCGGCTCTTCAACATCAGAGCATAACGTTTGTCAGCTCCGTCACGCACATCGCCCAGTCCGTATACCCCCTGGTTGGTATAGATTTTTACGATGGGAACGTTACCCACCTGTGCAATGCGCATATCGGTAATAAGAAGGTCGGCGGGACCGGAATACCGGCTCACATCCTGGGTCAGGTAGTCGATCTGCGCCTCAAGAGGATCATTCATCATAATGCCAAGACCCAATCCTCCCAATCCGGCCTTTTTCAGAAATGATCTGCGATTTTTATTAGAATCCATAAGTAGTATTGTTGGTATAAGAGTACAAATTATTAAATTACTCAATCTTTCATTGATATCTATGAGGAAAAACACTCTTTACAAAATTTTGCTGGGCCTGGCCGGTCTCTTCCTTATCCTCTTCCTAGTAGCACTCCTTACCGGTAATAGCACATTTACAGGTCCCCTGCTGTTCGGGTTTTTTACTTTTCTTGCATTTGGGGTAAGAGGGAATCCCGTTGGAAAGGGCTTCTCCTACACCATCATGATCTTTGCGGCGGTCACCATCTCCATGTACTATCCCGCTCTTTTCCTGAAATGGGGCGATTTCGAACTAAAAGCAACCATTGTCCCCCTGCTGCAGATAATCATGTTCGGTATGGGGTCACAGATGAGTTTTCGGGATTTTGCCGGGGTTATAAAAATGCCAAAGGGGGTGTTGGTGGGACTGGTCTGCCAGTTTACCATCATGCCGATTATCGGGTTCACCATTGCCACCACCTTCGGTTTTCCACCGGAAGTAGCTGCCGGAATCATCCTGGTGGGTTCGTCTCCCAGCGGACTGGCCTCCAACGTGATGTCATTTATAGCTAAAGCCAACCTGGCGTTGTCGGTCACCCTTACCGCAGTGGCCACCATGCTGGCTCCTCTGATCACTCCGTCGCTGATGAAGTTGCTGGCAGGACAATTTGTACCTATCGATTTCTGGGGCATGATGCTGAGCATCATCAATATAGTAATCCTCCCCATTGTAGCCGGACTGATGTTCAATACTATGGCCTACGGCAATGAGAAACGTAAAAGCAGGATCATCCAGGGGGTGATCTACCTGCTGATCATTGCAGGCAAGAACCTGATCCTCTTCCAGACCTCAGAGATAGAAAGCAGTGCTGCCCTGCTTCAGTTTGGCAAGGACCTGGCCTGGTTCCTTTTGCTTCCAGTGGTAGCTGCCCTGCTCTTTTCAAAACTGAAAGGTGATAATAAATCTGTACTAAACAGGCTAACAGCCCTTTTCTCCATGGCAGGAATCGGGGCAATCATCCTGGTGATTACTGCTGCAGGCAGGGACAGTCTCCTGGAGATCGGTATGCTGTTGATCCTGGCCTGCCTGTTGCACAATACAGCAGGGTATTTCCTTGGATACTGGATCTGCAAACTGGCAAGAATGGATGAAAAATCGTGCCGCACCATTGCGCTGGAGGTGGGAATGCAGAATGGGGGACTCGCCTCGGGGATTGCTCTTGAGATGGGCAGGGTAGCCACCATCGGCCTGGCCCCGGCAGTGTTCGGTCCCATGATGAACATCACCGGCAGCTCCCTGGCCACCTGGTGGCGCCGCAAATCCGAAAACGAAAGCCCCTCCACCAACCCTGGCTAACCCAACCTAACATGAACAAAGTGAGCACCTAACATTATAACAATCTAAATACCTTATTATGAAAAAGTCATTGATATCTGTATTTGTACTGATCCTGGCCATTCCCTCCTTCGCCCAATTCTTCGATACCCCTGAGGAACTGATCTATTATACCAGTGAATGGCAGGGTGAACGCTTTGAAGATGGCAGGCCAAAAGTCGCCGATGAGGTCCTCGAAAGAATAAAAAATATCTCCATTGAAGAGGCATGGGGGGTGCTCCGCTCCAAAGGATACCACAGTCAGTTTGAGGGTGACTGGGTCATCCTTCATGACGACGAACCGGTGGTAGGCAGAGCGCTGACCGCCCTCTATATGCCAAAGCGGTCGGAGCTGATGGATCGCTTCACTGAAAAAGGACATGAATTGGGTCGCCTCGGTGCCATGAACTCCTGGCCCATCGATGCACTTCAGCAGGGAGACGTCTATGTGGCCGATGGCTTTGGAAAAGTGGTGGATGGCACGCTGATCGGCGATAACCTGGGCAATGCCATCTATGCCAATTCGGGCAACGGGGTGGTTTTTGACGGGGGATCGCGCGACATGGAAGGGCTTTCAAAGATCGAAGGATTCAATGCTTTTGTAAGGGGATTCGACCCCTCATACCTGACGGAGAGCATGCTCATGGGAATAAATGTGCCCATCCGGATCGGCAGGGCCACTGTCTTCCCGGGAGATGTGGTACTGGCCAAAAAAACAGGCGTACTATTTATCCCGGCCCACCTGGCAGAAGAGCTTGTGATCCGTGCCGAGTTTATCATGCTGCGTGATATGTTCGGACATGAGATGCTGAAGACGGGGATATACACCCCGGGACAAATCGACGGACGGTGGAGCGATGAGATCAAAGCAGCCTTCCTGGAGTGGGTGAAAAACAACCCCGATGAACTCCCCATGACCCAGGAAGACCTGGATGTCTATCTGAAAGACCGTACATGGTAACTCCAGGAGACCAATGCAATTCAAAACAAATCTGGTTATTTGACGTTATGTATTTGAAAATGTGAAATGCTTTTCACTAATTTTAATAGAGATATTTAACTGAACCAATCCTCGTTATGAAAAAATTAATTCTAATTTCCATTGTCGCCTTATTCTCTGCAGGTCTGTTTGCACAGGACAGCGGACTGGGTCTCGGTATCATATTTGGTGAACCCACAGGTTTGAGTGCCAAAATGTGGACCAGTGAAAAGACAGCCCTGGATGCGGCCGTTGCCTGGTCCTTTGCCGATAGCGGATGGCTCCATGTTCATGCTGACTTCCTGATTCATAATTATGACCTCATCAGTGTTAGCCAGGGCGCTCTACCGGTCTATTTTGGTGTGGGTGCCCATATTGGTTTCGCTACTGATCTGTGGTTGGGTGCTCGCGTACCTTTTGGTATAGCCTACCAGTTTGAAGAAGCTCCGGTGGAAGTTTTCGCGGAACTTGTACCCGGACTTGCCCTGCTGCCCGGCATCGACTTCTACATAGGTGGAGGCATAGGTGTTCGCTACTACTTCTAAGCAGCGCAGAAAAGAATTAAGAACCAAACCTAACTGATTTCCCATGAAAAGATTATCCTTTGTCCTTATTTTGGCGGCCGCTCTAGTGGTTTCATCCTGTTCAAGGAAATCGCCCGAGTTCGTGCACAGCATACCTGATGATGCCATTGCTGTGGTATCATTGCACCCCATGCAGCTTCACACCAAAAGTAAGATCAACTCCTTTGAATCCATAAAAGAGCGTGTGAAAGATGAAATCTTGAGACAGATCCTGGAAGAGCCCATGAGTACCGGTCTGATGATGGACGAATATTCCTACGTTTTTGTAAAGATGGAGGAGCAGGCTCCTATTATTGGTGTGGTCAGCGGCATGAAGGATGTGAAGAAATTTGAAAACACCCTTTCGAAGATCAACGAAGATCTTAGCAGTAAGTTCCAGGTCGATGAGAACTATACCTGGGTACAGCCTGACAATAAGGGGATCATTGGTTGGAACGAAGAGCAGATGATCGTACTCGGATCGCCTGATGGGGATGAATTTGAGACCTCCTACTTCACCGAAAGCCTGGATAAAATGTTTAATCCAATCCGGGAAGAGTCCATTACCAGTCTGGTCGATTTCAAGGATTTCATGGGAAAGATGAAAGATCTCAACATCTGGATATCCTCCAACGAAATGTTTGATATCATTGATAAAATGATCGGTGATAAGATTCCCGAATTCCCAGTGGCCCTTTATCACAATTATGCCCAGATCTATTTTGATTTTGCCAACGGGGAGTTGAACATTAACGGGGAGACCCATTTTAGCGAAGAGGTGAAAAAGAACATCGAGGAGTTCCTGGTAATGAAACCTGCCTTAAACAATGATATGATGAATCTGGCCCCGGGCAACAACCTGCTTCTGGCCGTGGCCGGGTCCATGGACCTGGAGAAGGCACAGCAGATGGTGGAAAAATTTGCTCCACCCGAGCTCGATACTCTAAGTACCAAAGTGGAAATGGCCGTGGGTATGGAAATTGAGGATCTGCTTGAAGCCATCTCAGGTGATTTTGCCATTACCTTAAGCGGGATCAATGAAGAGGCAATGATCCCGGTAGAACTGTTTATTGGAGTGGGAGTCAACGGCAAGGCGCTGCAGGAAAAGCTGATGCAGACTGTGGGAACAATGCTCCCTGTGGAAGAAGAGGGTGATTTTTTCATTATCAATATCCAGGGCAATGAAATCTACAGTGGCATTATCAATGATGTACTGGTGGTGACCAATGTAAAAGGATACAAGGATGCAGTCAAAGGAGGCTCCTATGAGCATTCCCTGGCAGACTCCAGGTTCAGTGATTTTGCCACGGGATCCATGGGGATGTTTGTGAATCTCGACCTGGAAGATTATCCCGGCATGGTAAAGGGATTACTCGACCAGAATCCTGAGAAGAGCCAGTGGGTGAAACGTCTGACCGATCCGTTTGATTACCTGGGTGTAAGTGCCGGCAACTATCAGAGCAGGATGGTAGTAAAAACCAGCCATCCTTCGGAAAACTGCCTCTATACCATTCTGAAAATAGTTGACTCTCCCGAATAGGAATTCGGAAATCTGAACTGCATTACATGATCTTCCGGTTTGAAAAAATGATTCCGCTTCCCATGCTGGAGCAGGATACTGCAGACTCCGAAATATGGGAGGCAGAATCGTTGTTGCTGGAACAGGGGAAATCGTATGTGATCGAGGCTCCCTCCGGACGGGGAAAAACCAGCCTCCTCTCAGTGATGTACGGAATCCGCACCGACTACCGCGGAAAGGTCTTCCTGGATAACAGCAATATCACATCTTTTACCTGGAGAGAGTGGTCGGTCCTCAGAAAAAAGAGACTCTCCATAATTTTCCAGGGGCTCGAACTGTTTGACGACCTTACCGCCCTGGAGAACATACAGCTCAAGAACAACATCACCGGCCACGTATCCAACGAAAAAATCGGTGAGCTTGCCGATGCCCTGGACATGGATCCCTACCTGCACAGAAAAGCAGGGATCCTCTCATTTGGACAGCAACAGCGGGTAGCCATCCTGCGTGCGCTTGTCCAGCCCTTCGATTTCCTGCTTGCCGATGAGTGTTTCAGCCACATGGACAGAGAAAACACCCTCAAAGCTTACCAGCTGATACAGCAGGAGTGTGAGGTCCGGAACGCTGGACTGGTGCTTACATCACTTAATGAAACAGAGCTGCCGGGTGCAGAAGTGAGGTTAAAGCTATGAGACTCCTCTATCAGATATTGTGGAAGGATCACAGCAGGTCCCACCTGCTCTGGGCCTTCCTTGGCACCCTGGCAGGATTTGTGCTCCTGCTGGCAGGCATCCAGTTCTATATCGATATCAAATCGGTTCTGTCGGAGAACCGCGATCTACTCGATCCCGAATACATTGTGATCAATAAGAAGGTAAACATTGCCCAGACCTTAGGCTTGTCCAGGGTGGGATTTACCGAAGAGGAGATCGAAGAGATCGCCCTGCAGCCCTTTGCCGACCAGGTGGCACCATTTCTCTCCAATGAGTTCCCCGTAAGCGGTTATACAGAAAACGAAAGATTTCCCGATTTCTACACCGACCTTTTCTTTGAAGCGATCCCCAACGAGTTCATCGATGTGAAATCTGAAGAGTGGCTTTGGGATCCCGATGAGGGGAAGATCCCCATCATTATTCCCCAGGATTATCTCAACCTCTATAATTTCGGGTTTGCACCCAGCCAGGGGCTCCCCCAGATTCCCAAGGGGGTCATATCCATGATCAATTTCAAATTAAGACTTCAGGGAAAAGGCAGGTATGACGATTACAGCGGACAAATTGTGGGTTTCAGCAACCGCATCCACTCCATCCTGGTCCCCCTCGATTTCCTGAAATGGGCCAATGACAGGTACGGATATTTCGACAAGAGTAACCCTTCACAGGTGATCCTGGTGTCAAAGAATCCCACCGATCCATCCATCGTCAGGTTCCTGGAGGAGAAAGGGTACGATACCATCCGCGAAAAGCTGAAAAGCAGCCGCATGAATATCATTCTGAAACTCATCATCAGCTTTCTTGTGGTGGTGGCGGCCATCATCATCGGGCTCGCTTTCCTGGTCTTCCTCCTCAGCCTGCAGTTGATGATCAGTCGCTCGTCCGATAAGATCAGGAGACTCCATAAATTGGGATTTCACTACAGGGAGATCAGCAGACCCTATATCCTCCTGTTGCTGGTTCTGATGACAGCGGTTACCGGATTTTCACTGATCATTACCTCTCTGCTGGCCGGGAAGTTTCATACCATGGCGCAAGAGTGGAGCCTCAATATCTCTCCATCCCTGCATGGCATTCTTTTTGGGGTGTCGGTGGGACTGATCGCACTAATCTCTCTGGCCAATGTGGCAGCCATCCTGGTAAGTACCAAAAAGCTATGCCAATAGCCGGGCAATTTTGCGGTATTTTGTTTGTATCATTCAAATTAACCACTATCTTTGCAACCCCAAATTAATTGTACAGGTAATATGGCACATCATTTATCAGCGAAGAAGAGGATCAGACAGACTGATTCAAAGCGTGTAAAAAACAAGTATTACGCAAGGACCACAAGGAGCGCCGTGAAGAAACTGCGTGGGACCACCGATAAGGCAGCTGCCACCGAGCAGTATTCTGAAGTTGTTTCTATGCTTGACAAGCTTGCCAAGAACAATGTGATTCACAAGAACAAGGCATCCAACCTCAAATCGAAACTTGCAAAACACGTGAGCAGCCTGTAAAGGGTTTCACAACTACGATATTTTTAGAGGGTGTCTCAAAAGGGCACCCTTTTTCTGTGGGGTATTTTGTCGTGAAGTGGTTATTGCTTTGCAAAAATCCCAGTTCACTTCCAAAACACCCCTCAGAAAGGATGCCCCATTAAGAGACTCGCCTGTATAAGCTTCGGCATTGGGTATAAGGGAAAATAAAGTCCACACCGAATGGACGGTCTTGTGCACTGATGATGCTGGTTCCGGCACATCAATACTTAAAAAGGATTATGAATGAATACAACTCACATGCCCTGACCACCTGGGCGGTGGAAGAGCGCCCCAGAGAGAAGGTCATGGCAAACGGGGTCCAGTACCTCTCCAATTCTGAATTGCTGGCCATTCTGCTTGGTTCAGGAACGAGAAATATGACAGCTGTGGAGCTGGCCCGAACCATCCTCAAAGGTTCGGGCAACAGTCTGCAGGAACTCGGCAAACAAAGCATTGGCGACCTGGTCAGGATCAAAGGGGTGGGTCCGGCTAAAGCCATCACACTCCTTGCCGCAATGGAACTTGGCCGTAGAAGGGCAGGGATGAACCATGTGGAGAAAATTCCGGTCAAATCGAGCGAAACCGTTTTCAATCTATTTCATCCCCTGCTGGGAGACCTGGATCATGAAGAGTTCTGGCTGCTGATGCTAAATCGTGCCAACCGGGTGGTTGGAAGGTTTAAAGTAAGCCAGGGCGGACTATCCGGAACAGTCATCGATACCCGGATCATTCTGAAAAAGGCACTGGATAATCTGGCCTCCTCGATCATAGTATGCCACAACCATCCGTCGGGCAACAACCAGCCCAGTGATGCCGATGTGAAAATCACCGGGAAACTGAAAAAAGCAGCCGAAATGCTGGAAATTAAGCTCCTCGATCATGTTATAATTGCAGATAAATCCTATTTTAGTTTCGCAGATGAAGGTTTGATCAACTAATTTATAGTCCCGATTGGTACAGATACTACTCACCATACTGTTCAGCTCATTCAAATTTGCCCTGACCTTTCCCGTGGTCATTTTTCAGTTTGAGTTCAGTTTCGTGGAAACCATTCTCTGGACCAATGTGGGCGGGATCGCCGGAATTTACTTTTTTGCTTTTCTCTCCGGGAGACTGATCGCCTGGTGGAACCGAACTTTCAGAAAGCCTCTCCGGAACTCTATGGAAAAGGATAGGCAGACAAAAAAAATCTTCACCAAAAGGAACCGGAGAATCGTACACATCAAACAACATTACGGCCTGATCGGAATTGCTATCTCTACTCCGGTCCTGCTATCCATCCCACTGGGAACCTTCCTGGTGGTCAGATACTACCACTCCACCAGAACCAGGTTCCTCTACCTGATCGCCTCCAACCTTGTGTGGTCGGTGATCTATACAGCATTCTACATGTTCTGGGACGGATTTCTCTTTAAAAAGACCTAAGTTAGGACCCTGTTTTGCTTCGACACGAGCAGACTTCCCGCTGACGTTTACATCTGCCTGTAGGGCCGGACCTCCCCCGGGTCGGCACACAACTCCAGCATGCGGCTGATTGAGATGCCTGAAACCGGATGCATCAGTTGGGGAGCAATTTCTGTCAATGGAACCAGTATAAACCTGCGATTTCCCATTTCAGGATGCGGAAGGACCAGCCGTGGATGGTCATACCGGATATCGCCGAACAACAGGAGGTCAATATCGATGATCCGATCTGCATACTTGGCCCCTGCTCCTTTGGGAGATGATCTTTCCCTGCCCATCCCCTTTTCGATATTGAGGATGGTATCCAGGACCGACAGGGGTTCCAGGGCTGTTTGCAATGAAATGCAGCAATTGCAGAACCTGTGGTCGCTTGAGAATCCCCACGATTCAGATTCATAAACCCCCGACACCGACACCGGGGTTCCCACCTGCTCTGCGATAAGCTGAACCGCACCTTCAATTTGATACACCCTGTTGCCCAGGTTGCTGCCTAATGATAAGTAAACCAGTTTCGTCATTGAAAAAACTAAGATATTTATTATCAGACACTTTTTTAGTAAATTGCCGCTTCTAAAAAACAGAGATATGAAAAACTTCCTGAGCAGTCTACTTGCCACCATAGTTGGTTTATTGATTATGACCCTGTTGGTCTTTCTTATTTTCATAGGAATTATAGCCGCCTCCACCTCCAAGGAGGTTCCAGAGGTAAAGGAAAACTCCCTGCTTCTGGCAAAGTTCAACGCACAAATTTCGGATCGCACCAATGACGATCCTTTCTCACAGTTTCTGTCGGGCAATTTTATGTATAATGAGATGATGGGGCTGAACCAGATTCTGAAGGACCTTGACAAAGCAGAGGCAGATGAAAACATCGAAGGGATCTTTCTGAAAGTCGGTGGGGTATCTGCTGGCATCTCCACCCTGGGAGAGATTCGGGATGCATTGCTGGATTTCAAAAAGAGCGGAAAATTCATCTATGCCTATGCGGATGCATTCACACAAAAATCATATTACCTGGCCACTGCAGCCGACAGCATCTTCATGACCCCCGAGGGGATGTTCCTCTTTAACGGGATGAGTGCGGAAGTGATGTTTTATAAAGATGCCCTTGAGAAGGTCGGGGTAGAGATGCAGATAGTCAGACACGGTACCTACAAAGGTGCGGTGGAGCCTTTCCTGAGGAATGACCTGAGTGATGAGAACAGGGAACAGATCGAAACTTATGTGGGTGCCCTCTGGGGAAAAATCGTGGAGGATATCTCTGAAAGCCGCGGGATTTCCGTGGAACAACTGAACCAGATCGCTGACGAACTGGTCACCATAGACTCGGATCAACTGGTGGAGACCGGGATGGTGGATGGTTTGATCTATTATGACGAAATGCTCTCCCTCCTGAAAGGAAAGATGGGGGTGGAAGAGGAGGATGACCTGGAGGCCATCTCCCTCAAAAGCTACAAGAATGTACCTGCCAAAAAGAAGAAGGAGTACAGCAGGGACAAAGTGGCGGTGATTTACGCCATGGGAAGTGTGGTGGACGGAAATGCCCCAGAAGGATTCATCAGTTCTGAACGAATCTCCAAAGCAATCCGGAAAGCCCGGAGGGACAAGTCGGTCAAAGCCATTGTATTCCGGATCAACTCGGGGGGAGGCAGTGGATCAGCTTCAGATGTGATTTACCGCGAGGTTCTGCTGGCAGCCAAAGAGAAACCGGTGGTGGCTTCCATGGGCGATGTGGCTGCATCAGGTGGATACTACATTGCCGCCCCGGCCGATACCATCCTGGCAGGTCAGGCAACCATTACCGGCTCCATTGGTGTATTTGGAATGTTTCCCAATATACAGGGGCTGTTGAATGATAAACTGGGGATTACCACCGACGTGGTAAAGACCAACAAACACTCCGACATACTTACTGCCTTTGATCCCCTGGATACCGAAGAGCGGGTAATCGTTCAAAAATTGATCGATAATTTCTATACCAGGTTTGTGAATATTGTGGCTGAAGGCCGCGGGATGAGCTACGAGGAGGTGGATGCCATTGCCAGTGGAAGGGTCTGGGCCGGAACGGATGCCCTGGAGCTGGG
>JAGLPR010000124.1 GCA_023137255.1 Bacteroidales bacterium
GCCTCGCTGCTGATTATCTTCCTCTATATCCTGGCCAGGTTCCGCAACTGGCAGTTTGGACTTGGAGCTCTGGCAGCCCTGGTACATGATGTGACAATTGTAATAGGGCTCTTCTCTCTCCTGCATGGAGTGCTGCCTTTCTCCCTGGAACTTGACCAATCCTTTATTGCGGCCATCCTTACTGTGGTGGGTTACTCCATCAACGACACGGTGGTGGTATTTGACCGGATCAGGGAATTTGTGGGACTGCAGAAGAAGCGGGAACGCAGGGAAATATTTAATACAGCCCTGAACAGCACACTGAGTCGTACCTTCAGTACCTCGCTGAGTACCTTCTTTGTGTTGCTTTCCATTTTTATCTTCGGGGGTGATGTAATCAGGGGCTTTATATTCGCCATGCTGATCGGTGTGGTTGTGGGTACCTATTCATCGTTGTTCATAGCCACTCCGGTGGTGTATGATACCATCAAAGGGGATGAAACTATCCGTGTACTGAAGGGTACCGTTAGAAAGTAGAGTCCTTTTAAGATTTACCGAGGGGTGTGGGAGCTGACCTTTAAAATGAAGCCCACACCCCTTTTTGTTTCCAGAGATACCGAGGGCTCTGCCTGCAGGTATTTTCTCAGCCTGGAGATAAACACATCCATGGAGCGGCCCAGGAAATAGTCGTTCTGTCCCCAGAGCTCTTCCAGGATTTGTTCTCTTTTCACCACTGTATTCTGGTTTTCAATCAGGTATTTCAGAAGTTCCGATTCCCTCGGGGTTACATTGTAACTGTTACTCCCGTCTTTAATAAGGAGTTCGTCAAACTGAATATGAAGGCATCCAAGTTTAATGGATTCCAGGTTCTCTTTCCCGGCCCTTTTGAGAATGTTGTTCAACCTTAGCACCAGCTCTTCCGCTTCAAAAGGTTTGGTGATGTAGTCATCCGCCCCGATTTTTAGGCCCTTCAGCCGATCCTCCTTCTGATTCTTGGCAGTCAGGAACACCACCGGCATCTCCCGGTCCAGTTTTCGTATCTCTCCTGCCAGCTCAAATCCATCCATCACCGGCATCATTACATCCAGGATGCAGAGATCCACATGCTTCTCTTTAAAGATTTTCAATCCATGTTCGCCGTGGTTGGCAGTGTATACCTTAAAACCTGATAACTCCAGGTACTGAGCCAGTACCTTCTGGAGATCAATATCGTCTTCAACCAGTAGTAAGTCCATTTTCAATGGGTATTTTGATTGTAAATGTGCATCCCTTTCCAGGGGTGCTTCGCACGGAAACGGTACCATGATGGGCCTCCACAATCTGTTTTACATAATAGAGGCCCAATCCAAGTCCCCGGATCACCCTATGTTTGGATTCAGCACCACGATAGAACTTCTCAAAGAGATGCCGCAGCTCCTCCCTCCTGATCCCGGGACCATTATCTGTTACCTCTATACATAGTTCCTCATGTGTATCTTTTACCTCTATCTCTATCCGGCAAGGCTCGTTGCCATATTTCACCGCATTGGAGAGAAGGTTATTGATGACCGTAGACATATGTACCTCGTCCAGCAGGTGGGATTCGTGACGAAGGTCTGTTTCCAGTTCGATGGAAACAGGTGCCTCACCCTGGTTAATCTGGAATAACTTAACCAGCTCCTGAATCCATGCCTCCACAGCGATATGTTCCGGCCGTAGCCTCACCTGGTCTCTCTCCCAGATATTGATGTCCAGGATCCGGTCGATCAGTTCCGAGAGGTGCCTGTTCTGCTTTTTAATCAACCCGGAAAGCTCTGTCACCTTCTCCGTTTCATTGAATATAACCGGATTGCCAAGGGCACTGGAAGCCACCGAGATGGTGGAGAGAGGGGTTTTCAGTTCGTGGGTCATATTGTTGATGAAATCGGTCTTCATCTCAGACAAGCGTTTCTGCCGAAGCATGTTCCTGAAAGTAAAAATGAAAACAGTAAATACCAGTGACAGGGTAAAGAGTTCCATAACAAAAATCAGCCACATCTCCCTCAGGATCAGTCGTGAGCGGTTGACAAAATCGATGTATATTCCGTAAGATATCCTGAAAAAGTTACGTTCATGAGTAAAGGTTCCTGCCAGCAGGGCACGTCGCGGTGCTCCCGGAAGCATCACGGTGTCGGGGTAGACCTGTTCTTCATATCCTATGTCGACCAGGTAGAGCTCTTCGATCTGAATGTGGTAAGTGAATTTCGGATCTTCCCCGGCTTTGTGGATATAATCTCTGATAAAGAACTCCGGTTCCCTGTAATGGTTCAGGATTTCGTGGAACACCATCCCCGGAGTACGGCTGAGCGAATCGGGCTGTGAGAACATAAACTCCACAGCCTTATTGTCAAGGAGAAAGAGTACAGAGTCAAAATCATATTTGAAGTCCAGGCTGTTAAATGCAACCATGCCCTCTTTTACCAGGTTCCCGAAATGACTATCGAACTGTTTCTGCTTGGTAATGTAGGTATCGGTGATAAAGATGTACTGTACAAAAAGAAGCACAAACAGCGCAATGGCAGACAATATTATAAGTTGGCGGCTCTTCATCCCGATCGATTCTTGAGCTAAGATAAGCTCTTTCTTTTATCGTTAACCTATCATTAACACTGCATTAACCAAGATGCACGGCTCTGTCCCCTATTTTTGTGACAGGTAGAACTTAACTCAGAAATCATGAAAAAGATGAGAGGACTCAGGATCTTAACAGCACTTTTAGTGCTGCTGATGACAGGATTTATGTTGCAGGCTCAGAATGTGTCCAGCCAGGAAGCTGAGAAGAAGGCTCAGCAGGAGAAAGAGATGCAGATGAGGGAAAAGGAGATACAGATGAAGAAGCAGATGCTGGAACAGGAAAGAAAAACAGCAGAGCTGGAACGGGAATTTGCCAGGCAGAGTAGTGAAACTGCCAGGGCAAGGGATCGGGCCGTTATTTATGCACGTACCCCCTCGGATGAAGGTTCTTACTTTATACAATCATACGGACAGAAGAATCAGTCTCAGCTTACCCTCAGGAATAGTTTTCGTGGGACATCCGATGCCTCCAAGGGCGAGTTTGATGTGGATGAAAATACCAGTCATTTAAGGTTCACAATCAACGGGAAGGTCCGTTCAGGCAAAATCACCATTAAAATACTCTATCCGGGAGGAAAGGTTTTCAAGGACCTGACCATTAACTCCTCCGCAGAGATCACCTTCAGCCAGTCGATGACCATCAAAGAAGAGGAGAAGAAGAAGTATGTGGGAGCCTGGAAATACGAAGTGAAGGCGGAAGAAGCGGAAGGAAGTTACATGTTGTCAATCATGACCCAGTAGGCGATCCATTATTAAGTTTCCAGATACGTCCAGGAGGCTGTCCCGCAAGAGACGGCCTCTCTTTATTTCTGCGGGATGTATTATCGCCAAGTGCTCATCAGCTTTGCTGATAATCCCAGTTGGCTAATAATACATCCCCCAGAATCGAAAGGGTGGTGTCTTTTGCTTATGGAGGAGTAAATTGTGAGGAAGCCTTTAGCGAATACGAAGTATGGGGTTCAGCGAGGAGTTAAATACTCCGGAATTGCTATCTTTGCGTAAATCAACGCAAGGATGTTTGGGATTTTACTATTTATTAGCGGGCAGGAGATCATATTTGCTGTATTGATCGCTTTGTTATTATTTGGATCCAAAGAGATTCCCAAGCTTGCCAGGACATTCGGCAAAGGGATGAAGGAGTTCAAGAGAGCCACCGATGATATTAAACGGGAGTTTGAAAACAGCTCCCCCGAAGTCATGGACGATTTCAAGGATATCAAAAACAATCTGACCAAAAGTGCCACTGAGATTAAGAAGAATCTCACCAAGGATGCTGATGACATTATGAAAGGTGTAAAGAACAACCTGGACGTCAAATAGCACCCTCCCTGTAACCATGGTTAAGGTTTACCTCTTATTATTTACCGGACTTGTACTGCTGTTTATCAGCGGCAAATTCCTGGTGGATAGCAGTGTGGCAATATCCAGGTTGTTAAAGATCCCCAGGATGATTATCGGGCTCACCGTGGTGGCATTTGGCACCTCCGCACCCGAGCTGCTGGTGAGTCTGCAGGCAGCATTTTCGGGGTATCCTGAAATTGCCATTGGCAATGTGGTCGGGAGCAATATTTCCAACATCTTGCTGGTACTGGCCATCACTGCCCTTATTTACCCCATCCCGGTTCCCGCTTCTTCGGTAAAACGTGACTGGCCGGTGATGATGCTGGTGTCGCTGCTTCTTTTCGTTTTTGCCATGAATGGCTCGATCTCGAGGCTGGAGGGAGGGGTCCTGGTGAGCCTGTTAGCAGGCTATATTGTTATGTCCGTTGTGCGGTCCAGGGGAGCAGCAAGACCAGGAGGCAAAAATGAAGAGGGTCCTGTAATGCTTTGGTGGGTGGCGGGGATTATTTTACTGGTATCGTGTGTGGGACTGGCCTTTGGTGCTGATCTGCTGGTGGATAATGTTGCTTTGATTGCAGAGGAGGTGGGTATCTCCAAAAGAGTGGTCTCCATCACCATGGTGGCAGTGGGAACCAGCATTCCCGAAGTGGCCACCAGCGTGATTGCGGCTTTGAAGAAGGAGACCGAAATCTCGGTGGGAAACATCATAGGTTCCAATATCATGAATATCCTTTCGGTGCTGGGCTTCACCAGCCTGGTCAGCCCCATCAGGGTGTCTGACGAGATTGCAAGGTTCGATATTCCGTGGATGCTGGGCGTATCGTTTCTGTTTTTATTATTGATGTTGCCTGCGGCCCGATCGCGGATTACACGTTGGGAAGGAAGCTTTATGATTATCATCTATCTGTTGTATATTTACCTCTTATTTTAAAAGCATGATCAAGGCTTCAGGAATCACCAAGTCGTTCGGGAATCTCCAGGTATTAAAGGGGATCAGTCTTGAGATTTCTGCCGGAGAGGTGGTTTCGGTGGTGGGTGCTTCAGGGGCAGGGAAGACCACCCTGCTGCAGATCCTGGGGACCCTGAGCAAGCAGGATGGTGGAAGCATTGAAATCAACGGCATTCGTACCGACCAGCTAGCGGGAAACAAACTTTCCAGATTCAGGAACATGCACATCGGGTTTGTATTCCAGTTTCACCAGTTGCTGCCTGAATTCAATGCCCATGAAAACGTGTGTATTCCGGGATTTATTGCCAACAGGCCCAGGAAGGAGGTTGAAGAGCGGGCAAGGGAGTTGCTTGATTTTCTTGGCCTGCAGGAGCGACTGGATCACAAACCGGCCGAGCTTTCAGGGGGGGAACAGCAGCGTGTGGCTGTTGCGCGGTCGCTGATCAACGACCCGGAAGTGATCCTGGCCGATGAACCCTCCGGTAACCTGGATTCGGAAAACAAGCAGGAACTTCATAAGCTGTTTATGACTTTAAGGGAGCAGTTTCAGAAGACCCTGGTGATTGTTACCCACGATCATGGATTGGCCGGGATGGCCGATCGAATCATTACCATGAAAGATGGCATGGTCCAATCGTAAGATCGGGTTTACCGAGCTGAAATCTTTCCTTGACGAAAAAGCCGACCAATTTAATGCACCGGACTTTATCGCAACCGACCCCATCCAGGTACCTCATCAGTTTTCCAATCCGGCCGATATTGAGATCTCGGCTTTTCTGACCGCCACCATAGCGTGGGGACAGAAACCAACCATTATCCGGAATGCCATAAAACTTCTGTCATGGATGCCCGGAGGTCCACATGAATTTATCCTGAATGCAGAGCAGGAGGCACTGACAAAGTTTCTCCCATTTGTGCACCGTACTTTTAACGGGATCGACTGTATCTATTTTCTGAAAGCACTGGGGAATATTTACCGCCATCACGGAGGGCTCAGACAGCTGTTTGAATCGGAATATGCCCTTCACGGCGATCTGTTCAGATCCATGGTTAATTTCAGAGAGGTTTTTTTCAGGGCAGTACCCCCCGGACGCACAGCCAAACACCTTGCCAATATTGACAAAGGAGCCAGCGGGAAAAGGCTCAACATGTTTCTTAGATGGATGGTGCGTCGTGATAAGAAGGGAGTGGATTTCGGAATCTGGGAGGGTATTCCCATGCATGCCCTTTTCATTCCCCTGGATGTTCATACAGGGACAGTGGCCAGGAAAATTGGTCTGCTCGAACGGAAGCAAAATGACTGGAAGGCTGTGACTGAACTGACCGGGCGATTGCGGGAATTTGATCCGGAGGATCCTGTCAGGTATGACTTTGCCCTGTTTGGCCTGGGTTCATTTGAGAAATTCTGATCTCTTCGTCTACAAATCGGATCCCGTATTTTTCCAGTTCTTTCATGACCGGGTTGTATATTTCCGGCTGGATGGGCAGCTGAACTCCGGTTTCTTTATAATCTCCTTCCAGAATCCGCCGGGCAACCATGGCCAGGGGCAGTCCCACCGTCACAGACATGGCGGTATGCTTGGTATCCTCGCCAATATAGACCATGGTTGAGTATCTCTTCTTATGTATCCCGTCCCTGGTAAAATCGAACTGATGCTGCATCACGATCATATCTTTGTCACCTGGATTGAGTTTCCATTTCTCTTCCAGGATCTTCTGAAGAATCTTTGCCGGGGTAAGTCCGGGTACCCCGATCTTCCTATCATCGAAGATGCCCAGCCAAAGCAGCCTTTCCATCATCATGGACTCCTTTTCTAATCCCAGGTAGAGTGATAATTTTTCCTCTACCGGTATATCGGTCCGGTAAGCCATAAAACTATTGATGAACTCCCGGTAGGTCATCTCTTCGGTGTTCTCCATTACATAGCTGTCGTCGGTGGCACCCAGCTGCACAAAAATATCCCATGCTTCACAGTAACCCGGCCTGCGGATGGTTCCCCTGAACATGGTTTCCAGGTGATGGAGCCCGTAGGTTTCCCGGTAGGTAAGGGAATCGCGGTTGCCATAAACTTCAAACTCGCCCAGGTCCGGAACCCGGATGGTTTCAATGCGTCTGAATACTTTGTGATAGGGAATATATTTGAATTTGCCATTGTGCAGGAAGCGGGCACCCTCCTTCCCGGCCAGCACCACATTCCTGGGATTCCAGGTAAACTTGTATTGCCATGGATTGTTTTCAAACCCGGGTGCAACCAGTCCACCGGTACTCGATTCAAAAGCCTTTAGTTCGCCACCCTCTTCCCTGATCCTGCAGATCATCTGCATGGCTGACATGTGGTCGATCCCCGGATCTACCCCACACTCATTCATCAGGACAATTCCCTTCTTTCTGGCCTTCTGGTCCAGGGCTTTGATGGCAGGCGAAAGGTAGGAGGCTGTAACCATGTTCCTGCCCAGTTCCACGCAGCTTTCAGCCACCAGGTGATGCATTCGTGCCGGCAGGAGGCTGATGACGATGTGGGCACTCTTGATCTCTTCCCTGCGTTGTTTCACGTTATGCACATCAAACAGAATAGCTTCACCGTTGGGATGTCCCGCTATCCTTTCAATGGCGTTCTCAGGATTGATGTCACCTACCCGGATAAGCCACTGTTGTTTTTCCGAGTGATCCAGGAAGTATTTAATCAGAGAGTTTGAGGAGAGTCCTGCACCCAGGATTAGAATGGTCTGCATCTGTTATTTCTTTAGCTGTGCCTTTAGGATCCTTGCAATATATTTCCCAATAATATCAAATTCGATGTTGACCACAGTACCCACCCTGAACCGGTGAAAATTGGTTACTTCATAAGTGAAAGGAATAATGGCCACCTGGAATGTAAGGTCCTGCGAATTTACCACGGTAAGGCTTACCCCATTCACCGAAACGGAACCCTTCTCCACAGTAATATGCTCCTCTCCCCTTGGCTCATAAGCGAATGTGTAGTACCAGCTTCCTTCGGCTTCCCTTACCTCTGTACAGGTGGCGGTGAGGTCCACATGTCCCTGCACCATATGTCCGTCGAGGCGGGAATCGAGCCGTGTGCTGCGTTCCAGGTTCACCTTATCGCCCACCTGCAACTGTCCCAGGTTCGATTTTTGCAGGGTCTCCTTAATGGCCGTTACAGTATAAGTATCATCCTCGATATGCACCACGGTAAGACAAACTCCATTGTGGGAAATGCTCTGGTCTATCTTCAACTCACCGGTGAATGAGCATTGCATGGTGATGTGCAGGTTTTTCTGTTCCTGCTTTAGTTTGACCACCGTGGCCGCCTCTTCGATAATACCCGAAAACATAGTAGTCTAAAGTCAAAAGTCAAAAGTTAAAAGTAGGAAAGTCTTTCGACTTTATGACTTTTGACTTTTAACTAATAACATGTTTAAGAAATGCCAAATGCGTTCTTAAATGTGTCCACTAAGTTCAGTTTCTCCCAGGTAAACAGCTCCACCTCTATGCTCTTTACATCCCAGTACTGCGAATCAAAGGTCTTTGTGATGGTTTGAGGTGTGCGGCCCATGTGCCCGTAGGAAGCGGTCTCCAGGTAAATGGGATTCCTGAGTTTCAATTGCTGTTCAATGGCAGCTGGCCTCAGATCATATATCTCTTCAATCTTCTTTGCTATTTCACCATCACTCAGGTCCACTTTCGATTTTCCGTAGGTATTGACAAAGACCCCAATGGGTAAGACCACCCCTATGGCATAAGAGAGCTGCACAAGGATCTCATCAGCGACGCCTGCTGCCACAATGTTTTTGGCAATGTGGCGGGCTGCATAGGCGGCAGAACGGTCCACTTTCGATGGATCTTTGCCTGAGAAAGCACCTCCGCCATGGGCTCCTTTGCCTCCATAGGTATCCACGATGATTTTCCGGCCTGTGAGCCCGGTATCACCATGGGGACCACCGATGACAAATTTACCGGTGGGATTCACATGCAGGATGAAGCTATCATCAAAGAGGCCCTGCAGGCGCTCCGGCAGTTGGTTTACTACCCGGGGAATCAGGATATTTCTTACATCCTTGCGGATCTGCTCAAGCATCTTAGCATCGTTGTTGTCGAACTCGTCATGCTGTGTGGAGATGACGATGGTGTGCACCCGCAAAGGAGTATCGTTGTCGTCATACTCGATGGTTACCTGAGATTTTGAATCGGGTCGCAGGTATGTCATCACCTTCTCTTCTCGACGTATGTCAGCCAGTTCAATGAGCAATCTGTGGCTCAGTTCCAGAGGAAGAGGCATATAATCGTCTGTTTCATTGGTGGCATAACCGAACATCATTCCCTGGTCGCCTGCACCCTGCTCCATGGGATCTTCCCGTTCCACTCCCCGGTTGATATCGGGACTTTGTTCGTGGATCAGGGTCATTACACCGCAGGAGTTATATTCAAACTGGTAATCGCTTTTTGTATACCCGATTCTTTTTATGGTATCCCTGGCCACCTTCTGAACATCAATGTAGGTGGTGGTATGCACCTCACCGGCCAGTACTACCTGTCCTGTGGTAACAAGGGTTTCACATGCCACTTTGGATAGTGGGTCAAATGCCAGAAATTCATCAAGTAGTGCATCTGAGATCTGATCGGCCACTTTATCGGGATGTCCTTCGGAGAC